>NZ_JBSFDA010000111.1:0-33118 GCF_053593675.1 Streptomyces sp. NPDC002156
GTCAGCCCCTCCGGCGTTTGAGGAGCGGGGGTTCGGGGGCAGCGCCCCCGAGGATGGGACGGGTAAGGGCGGCGGGGGCGAAAGAACTAGCGGTCCCCGAACCGCTCCCCCTTCTCCGCCCTCTCCACCAGCAACCCCGGCGGAGCGAACCGCTCCCCATACCGCTCCGCCAACTCCCGCGCCCGCGCCACAAACCCCGGCAGGCCGCCCTCGTAGCCGTTGATGTACTGGAGGACACCCCCGGTCCACCCCGGGAACCCGATCCCGAAGATCGAGCCGATGTTGGCGTCGGCGACCGACGTCAGTACGCCCTCCTCCAGCAGCCGCACCGTGTCCAGCGCCTCCGAGAACAGCATCCGTTCCTGCATGTCCTTGAAGGGGATCTGTACCCCCTCCGCGCCCTCTCCGCGCCCGAAGTGCTCCCTCAGCCCCGGCCACAACCCGGCCCGCCTGCCGTCCTCCCCGTACTCGTAGAACCCCCCGCCCCCACTCCGCCCGGTACGCCCGAACTCGTCCACCATCCGGTCGATCACCGCCTCCGCGGGATGCGTCGGCCACGTACCGCCCGCCTCCTCCACCGCCCGCTTGGACTCCGCCCGGATCTTTCGCGGCAGCGTCAGCGTCAGTTCGTCCATCAGGGACAGCACCTTCGCCGGGTAGCCCGCCTGCGCCGCCGCCTGTTCGACCGACGCGGGCTCGATGCCCTCGCCGACCATCGCGACACCCTCGTTGATGAAGTGCCCGATGACCCGTGAGGTGAAGAAGCCGCGTGAGTCGTTGACGACGATCGGGGTCTTCCTGATCTGGCGGACCAGGTCGAAGGCGCGCGCCAGCGCCGCCTCCCCCGTCCGCTCGCCCTTGATGATCTCGACGAGCGGCATCTTGTCGACCGGCGAGAAGAAGTGCAGTCCGACGAAGTCGGCCTGGCGTTCGACTCCCTCGGCGAGGGCGGTGATGGGCAGCGTGGAGGTGTTGGAGCAGAGCAGCGCGTCCGGGTCGACGATGTGCTGGATCTCCTGGAACACCTTGTGCTTGAGAGCCGAGTCCTCGAACACCGCCTCGATGACCGCGTCGCAGCCGGCCACGTCCTGCGGGTCGGCGGACGGCGTGATGCGGGCCAGCAGCTCGTCCGCCTTCTCCTGGGTCGTACGTCCCCGGGAGACGGCCTTCGCGCACAGCTTCTCGGAGTAGTTCTTTCCCCGGGCCGCCGCTTCCGCCGACACGTCCTTCAGGACGACGTCGATGCCCGCGCGGGCGCACGAGTATGCGATGCCCGCGCCCATCATCCCGGCGCCCAGCACCGCCACCTTGCGCACCGGGCGCGGCTCGAAGCCCTTGGGGCGGTTGGCGCCCGAGTTGACGGCCTGGAGGTCGAAGAAGAACGCCTGGATCATGTTCTTCGAGGTCTGTCCGGCGGCCAGTTCCACGAAGTAGCGGGCCTCGATGACCTGTGCGGTCTCGAAGTCGACCTGGGCCCCCTCGACGGCCGCCGCGAGGATGGCGCGCGGGGCCGGGTAGGGCGCGCCGTTGGTCTGCTTGCGCAGGTTGGCGGGGAAGGCGGGCAGGTTCGCCGCGAACCTGGGGCTGGCGGGGGTGCCGCCCGGGATGCGGTAGCCGGGCTTGTCCCAGGGCTGCTGCGACTCGGGGTTGGCGTCGATGAAGGCACGGGCCTTGGCCAGCAACTCGTCCTGGGTGGCGGCCACTTCGTCGATGAGGCCGTTCTTCAGGGCGCGCGCGGCACTGTACTGGGTGCCCTGGAGCAGCACCTTCAGCAGTGCGTCGGCGATGCCCAGCATGCGTACCGTACGGACGACCCCGCCGCCTCCGGGGAGGAGACCGAGGGTGACCTCGGGGCAGCCGATCTTCGTGCCCGGCGTGTCCAGCGCGACCCGGTGGTGGCAGGCCAGCGCGAGTTCGTAACCGCCGCCCAGGGCCGCGCCGTTCATCGCCGCGACCACCGGCTTGCCCAGGGTCTCGATGCGGCGCAGGTTCCGCTTGATGGCGAGGCCGCCGTCGAACAGTTCCTGGGCCGTGTCGGGGGTGACCCGGATGAGGTCGCGCAGGTCGCCGCCCGCGAAGAACGTCTTCTTGGCGGAGGTGAGGATGATGCCGCGGATCGTGTCCTTCTCGGCCTCCAGACGGTCGGTGACCACCGCGAGGGAGTCCCGGAACGCCTGGTTCATGGTGTTCGCGGACTGGTCGGGATCGTCGAGGACGAGGGTGACGAGACCGGTGCGGTCCTGCTCCCAGCGGATGGTGGTGCTCTGTGTCATGACGGGGATCTCCGTAGAAGCTCAGAAGTCTCTTGATGCCGCCGAATCCCTCGAATCCGCCGCTGTGAACTACCCGGCCGATTCGGCTGATTCAGCTGATTCCGCCGGGAGTTCAGACCCGCTCGACGATCGTCGCGATGCCCATCCCGCCGCCGACGCACAGCGTGGCGAGGCCGTACCGCTTGTCCTGGCGCTCCAGTTCGTCGACGAGCGTGCCGAGGATCATCGCGCCTGTGGCGCCCAGCGGGTGGCCGAGCGCGATGGCGCCGCCGTTGACGTTGACCTTGTCGAGGGAGAGGCCCATGTCGCGGGCGAAGCGGAGGACGACGGCCGCGAAGGCCTCGTTGACCTCGACGAGGTCGATGTCGTCGATGGTCAGCCCGGCCTTGGCGAGCGCCTTGCGGGTGGCGGGCGCCGGGCCGGTGAGCATGATGGTCGGCTCGGAGCCGCACACTGCGGCGGAGACGATCCGCGCGCGCGGACGCAGCCCGTAGCGCTCACCGACCTCCTTCGAGCCGATGGCGACCAGCGAGGCGCCGTCCACGATGCCGGAGGAGTTGCCCGCGTGGTGGACGTGGTCGATCTTCTCGACCCAGTGGTACGTCTGGAGGGCCACGGCGTCGAAGCCGCCCAGGTCGCCGATGTCGGCGAACGACGGCTTGAGCCGGGCCAGGGAGTCGGCGGTGGTGCCGGGGCGCAGGTGTTCGTCGTGGTCGAGGACGACGAGGCCGTTGCGGTCCTTGACCGGGACGAGGGACCTTTCGAAGCGGCCCGCCTTCACCGCGGTCGCCGCCCGCTCCTGGGACAGGGCCGCGTACTCGTCGACGTCGCGCCGCGAGAACCCCTCGATGGTGGCGATGAGGTCGGCGCCGATGCCCTGCGGCACGAAGTTGACGGCCAGGTTGGTCATCGGGTCGTTGAACCAGGCGCCGCCGTCCGAGGCCATCGGCACCCGGGACATGGACTCGACGCCACCCGCGAGGACGAGGTCCTCCCAGCCCGAACGCACCTTGGCGGCGGCCATGTTGACGGCTTCCAGACCCGACGCACAGAAGCGGTTCTCCTGGACGCCGGCCACCGTGTCCGGCAGTCCCGCGACGACGGCGGCGACGCGCGCGATGTCGGAGCCCTGGTCGCCGACCGGTCCGACGACGCCCAGCACGATGTCGTCGATCGCGGCCGGGTCGAGGTCCGGGAAGCGGTTCCGGATCTCGTGGATGAGGCCCACGACGAGGTCGACGGGCTTGGTGCCGTGCAGGGATCCGTTCGCCTTGCCGCGCCCGCGCGGGGTGCGGATCGCGTCGTACACGTACGCTTCGGTACTCACTGGAGGGCCTTTCGGGGTGGGGTGGGCGAGCGGGCGTCGGCCGGGGTCAGCCGCCATCCTGCAGGAGTCGGGGCACGTCCCAGTCGCGCGCCACGTCCGCCGTGTCGGCGCCGGGCTGGGCGGGGCCGCTGTGGATCGACGTGTGGGTCACGGAGAAGCGGGGCGCGGGGGCGGGCTGGGTGATGCCGCCGTGGTCGGTGAAGGTGCCGCGGGCGGCCAGGTGCGGGTGGTGCGGGGCCTCTCGCAGGGAGAGGACGGGCGCCACACAGGCGTCGGAGCCCTCGAAGACCGCGGTCCACTCGTCCCTCGTACGGGATTTGAAGCGCGCGGTGACGGCCTCGCGCAGGTCGTTCCAGCGGGCGATGTCCTTGCGGGCGGCGGAGTGGCCCTGGATGCCGAGCAGGTCGAGGAACTCCTCGTAGAACTGCGGTTCCAGCGCGCCGACCGCCATGTACCGGCCGTCGGCGGTCTCGTAGGTCCCGTAGTACGGGCAGCCGCCGTCGAGGAGGTTGGCGCCGCGCCGGTCCTGCCAGCCGCCCGCCGCGAGCATGCCGTGGAGCATCGTGGCGAGGTGGGCCGCGCCGTCGACGATCGCGGCGTCCACGACCTGCCCGGCACCCGTCACGCGCGCGTGGTGGAGGGCGGCGAGGACACCGACGACGAGATAGAGGGAGCCGCCCGCGTAGTCGCCGAGGAGGTTGGCCGGGGCGGGCGGCGGGGCGTCCGGGCTGCCGATCAGGCCGAGGGTGCCGGTCGGGGCGAGGTAGGCGATGTCGTGCCCGGCGCGGCGGGCGAGCGGGCCCTCCTGGCCCCAGCCCGTCATCCGGCCGTAGACGAGCCTCGGGTTGCGGGCGTGGCAGGTCTCGGGCCCGACGCCGAGGCGCTCGGCGACACCGGGGCGGTAGCCCTCGACGAGGATGTCGGCGCGGGCGGCGAGGTCGAGGACGCGGGAGGGACCGTCGGGCGCCTTCAGGTCGACGATCACCGACCGTTTGTTGCGGTTCGTCACGTCGTACTCGGGATCGATGGCGAGTCCGGTGCCCCCGGGCCGGTCGACGCGGACCACGTCGGCGCCCAGGTCGGCGAGGAGCATGGCGGCGAACGGACCGGGCCCGATGCCCGCCAGCTCGACCACCCGCACGCCCGCGAGCGGACCGCTGCCCGCCTCCCCTGCCACCGACATCGAGCCCCCACTCCCGTCACACAACCGACATGACACCAGCGATGCTAGGAACGCCCCGCTGCTCCGCACAAGGCTTCGCCGGGCACATATTAAGCAAGCGCTTGGCCAAAACTCCCTCGTTCCGGCCGCGGCCGGCCGACGAATCGACGACGGACCGGGCGCACGACCCCACGCCCCCTCACGCTAGCCTCGACCACCGACAACGGCGCGGGACCGCACAACGAGAGGTGTCATGAGCAGGCCGAGCAGAATGGAACGCCCGTACGACATCGTGCTGTTCGGAGCCACCGGCTTCGTCGGCGCGCTCACCGCCGAGTACCTCGCCGCGCACGCGCCCGACGGTCTGCGCTGGGCGGTCGCCGGCCGCAGCCGGGACAGGCTGGAGTCGCTGCGCGAGCGCCTCGCGGGCATCGGCAAGGCCGCCGAGGTCGGGGTGCTGGAGGCGGACGTGTCCGATCCGGCGTCGCTGCGCGCCCTCGCGGGGCACGCGCGCGTGCTGGCCACGACCGTGGGCCCCTATCTGACGTACGGCGAGGAACTGGTCGCCGCCTGCGCGGACGCCGGCACCGACTATCTCGACCTCAGCGGTGAGCCGGAGTTCGTGGACCTGATGTACGTCCGGCACGACGCACGCGCGCGGGAGACCGGCGCCCGACTGGTGCACGCGGCCGGTTTCGACTCCGTCCCGCACGACCTGGGCGCGTACTTCACCGTCGCCCAGCTGCCCGAGGACGTGCCGCTGACCGTGGACGGGTTCGTGCACGCCGACGCGATGTTCTCGGGCGGCACCTTCGCCTCGGCGCTCAACCAGTTCTCCCGAGGACCGCAGATGCTGGCCGCCGCACGCGACCGCCGACGGCACGAGCCCCGGCTGCTGGGCCGCCGGGCGACCGCCCCCACGGGCACTCCCCGGTACGCCAAGGAGGTCGACGCGTGGGCGCTGCCGCTGCCCACCATCGATCCGCAGGTCGTGGTGCGTTCGGCCCGCGCACTGGAACGGTACGGCCCCGATTTCCGTTACCGCCACTACGCGGCGGTACGGCGGCTGCCCTTCGCGCTGGGCGGGGTCGCCACCGTCGGTGCGGTGTTCGTGGCGGCCCAACTGCCGCCCGCGCGGCGCTGGTTGTCCGGGCGGCTGCAGCCCGGTGACGGGCCGAGCGCGGAGCGGCGGGCGAAGAGCTCGTTCACGGTGCGGTTCGTGGGCGAGGGCGGCGGCCGGCGGGTGTTCACCGAGGTCGCGGGCGGCGACCCCGGCTACGACGAGACGGCGAAGATGTTCGCCGAGTCGGCGCTCTCCCTGGCCTTCGACGACCTCCCGCCGACGTCCGGGCAGGTCACCACCGCAGTGGCGATGGGCGACGCGCTGATCGACCGCCTGCGCAAGGCGGGGATCACGTTCCGGGTGGCGTCGAGTCGCTGACGGACGGGCCCGTCAGAGGTTCACTGGGCCCAGCCGGTGACCGTGTAGATCATGCCGAAGATCCAGGCGAGTCCCGCCAGTACGGCGACGATCAGCGCGGCCGTGACGGCCCGCTCGACGGGCTGGGCGGGGCTGGCGGCGGGCTTCGGGGCGCGGTGCGTGGTCATGGACACAGCCTGCCGACAGCTCCGGCCCACAGACATCCGTACAGATACTCAGAACACATACTCAGATGATCATTTGGGTCCGTCACCGGCGGCTTCCTTCAGTGCCCGTCGGCACAGGGCGTCCGCCCGGCGGGTCGTCTCCGGGAGGCGGTAGTCCGGGGTGAGCGCCAGGACGTGGGCGCAGGCCGTGTCGAGGGTCGTGCGGTGGCCGACCGAGACGAACACCGGCTTGACGGCGTCCCGGGTGCGCAGGGCGCGGCCGACCTTCTCCGGGCCCGCCAGGAGCGGGGCCGCCGATCCGCGCGGGGCGCCCGGCTCCTCGTACGTGAAGGTGAACGGGTTCTTCGCGACGCCGATCGTCGGGAGCCCGGTGAGAACGCCGAGGTGGCTGGCGAGGCCGAAGCGGCGCGGGTGGGCCAGGCCGTAGCCGTCGCAGACGACGAGGCCGGGCGGTAGGGGCAGCGCCTCCAGGGCGGCCAGGACCGCCGGGATCTCACGGAACGCGAGCAGGCCGGGCACGTACGGGAAGGGGACCCGTCCGACGGCCGTGGCCTCGGCGACGACGTCGAGACTCGCCGCGTCCAGGACGACCGCGGCGGCCACGACGAGGTCCCGCTCGTCGTCGTAGGCGACGTCGACGCCCGTGACGTGTCCCGTCCCGGCCGGCGGTCCCGGCTCGTCGAGCACCACCCGCAGCCGCAGCTCGTCCTGGACCGCGCGGGCGGCCTCCTCGGTCGTGGGCCAGTCCGCGGGAATGGGTACGCTCGTCGTCAGCTCCATGGTGACGACGAGCGTACGGCCCCCGCGGCGCAGGTCACTTGCCGCCCAGCGCCCGCTTCAGCTGCTCCTTGTTCATGTCCGAGCGGCCGTGCACGTTCCGCCGCTTGGCCTCCTCGTAGAGCTGGTCGTACGTCGGCCCCTGGGCGCCCTTGTGCGAGCGCTGACCCCCACGCTTGCCGGACGACATGTCCTGGATGGACGTACGGCTGGCGGTCTTCGACTCGCCGGCGCGGGCGCGTTCCTTGTTGACGGTCCGCGCGGCGATCTCCTCGGCGCGCTTCTCGCTCTCACCCCGGTCGAGGGCGCTCTCCTTGATGTGTTCGTACTGGCGTTCTCGCTTCGGGCTCGCACCGCGTGGCATGGCCGTTCACTCCCTTCGCTCGGGTCGGTGAACGGGTACCCAGGCCTCACGATTCGAGCCGTGCCACGCGCCCCTTCTCCCCGGCGGCCCAGCAGCCCAGGTCGGGGGTGCAGTCCACGGTGTCGTACGAGCCCGTGTCGACGGTCTTCCAGGTGCGCCCGGCGTCCGTGGTGAGGTCGGTGCCGCTTGGGCCGACCGCCAGCGCGGCCGTGCGGCTGTGCGGGAGCCAGGCGACGCCGGAGCGGTAGGCGGGTGGGGGCGTGGCCGAGGTGGTCCAGGTACGGCCGCCGTCCGTGGTGACCGCTCCCGCGCGCGGGGAGGCCTGGTCGGCGCGGTAGTCGCCGCCGACGGCGAGTCCGTGCGTACGGTCGCGGAAGGCGAGCGCGAAGACGCCGCGCGCCCCGTCGCCCGCCGGGATCGGCGTGTCGGAGGCGGTCCAGGTGAGCCCGCGGTCGGCGGAGTGCAGCACACGCGCGCGTGCACCCCCACCCGTGGCCAGCCAGACATCGCGCGGCCCGGAGCTGACCAGGCACTGCCCGCTCGCCGCGAAGCCCGCCTCGCCCTCCAGCGCGGCCGGCATGCCGCCATTGGGCAGCACCTTCCAGGAGCGTCCGCCGTCGCTGGTGGAGAGGATGCGGAACTTGCCGTCCACCGGGTCGCTCATCGCGAGGCCGTGGCTGCGGTCGAAGAAGGTGAGGCAGTCGTAGAAGGCCCTGGCGTCGGTGTTGCGGAAGGACTCGGTCCAGGTCGTGCCGCCGTCGTCGGTGCGGTAGACGCGGGAGGCCTCGCCCTCGCCGATTGCCAGGACCACGGCCCGCCGGGCGTCGAACGCCTCGATGTCCCGGAACTGGAGTTCGGCCGCCCCCGGCGGAGAGACGTTCCGCCAGCTCGCCCCGCCGTCGGTGGTGCGCAGTACGGTGCCCGCCGTGCCGGCGACCCAGGCGGTGTTCCGGCTGACGGCGGACAGTCCACGGAACCGGACGTCGGCGGCGCCGCTGTCCTTCGCCGCCCAGTGCGGAGCCCGTTGCCCGGCGCCTGTCGCCTCGTACGCCTGCGCGGGGGCGGCCAGTCCGGCGGCCACGGCGGCGAGTGCCGCCGCGTACGCGCCCGCCATCACGGCCCGCTTCGTCCGGCTCGCCCGTATCGTCCGTCCCGGCTGTCGCTTCGCGCTCAAGATCCTCATGGCGGGCGAAAGTAGCAGGGAATGAACTCGGTGACAGAGGTCACTAGAAATTCAGGTGCACTGATTGGCTCATTCCGGCGTCTCCTTCAGTGTGCGGCCCGTTCCATCCAGGAGTCCGGCCAACCGTCACAAGGGAGCAGGCGTTGTCCACCACCGTCATCGAACAACTCGTAGAGGCCCGTCTCGTCGCCGCCGCACCGCGGATGCCGAGCATTCCCGCAACGCTCACCTACGACCGCAGCGACCCGTTCGCGGTCCGGATGACCTTCCCCGCGCCGGCCACGCTGGAGGGCGTCGAGGTCTGCTGGACGTTCGCCCGCGAACTTCTCTCCGACGGCATGCGGGAGCCTCAGGGCCACGGCGACGTCCGGGTGCGGCCGTACGGCTACGACCGTACGGTCCTGGAGTTCCACGCCCCCGAGGGCACCGCGGTCGTCCATGTCCGCTCGGGCGAGCTGCGGCGCTTCCTGACGTCCACGACCGAGCTGGTGCCCGTCGGCCTGGAGCACCTCCAGACCGACCTGGACCACGACCTGGCGGAGCTGATGCGCGACGCCCTGTGACAGCCCCGCTCGATGCCTTTAATGCTTTGACAGCCTGAAACGCCTCTTCCTACGCTGACAGCGGTCCTGTTGCCGTCGATTGGAGAAGGACGTTGCTCTACTGAGGTCCTGAGACACCGCGCCCCACACCCTCCAGTGGTGTGTCCGCGCAGCGTGCGACCTCGGTGTTCGAGCCGTCCGTGCCTCCTTCCGGAGCAGGGCCTTTCTCGTGTCACCCGGACACTCCCGCCCGCCGCCCGTCGGTGTCTCGATACGCGCTTGCCCAGACCCCATCAAGCAACCGCGAGGCCGTATGTCCGCCACCACCTCCATCGCCGTCACCTCCCTGTCCTTCGCCTGGCCCGACGGCACCCCCGTCTTCGAGGGCCTCGACGTCGCCGTCGGCCCCGGCCGCACCGGGCTCGTCGGCGTCAACGGCTCAGGAAAGTCAACCCTGTTGAAGCTGATCGCCGGTCAGCTCCGCCCCGCCGACGGCATCGTCCGTGTCGCGGGCGAGATCGGCTACCTCCCGCAGAACGTCACCCTCGACACCGCCCTGCGCGTCGACGAGGCCCTCGGCATCTCCGCCAAGCGGGCCGCGCTGCACGCCATCGAGGCGGGTGACGTGGCCGAGGGGCACTTCGAGACGATCGGCGACGACTGGGACGTAGAAGACCGCGCCCTTGTCACGCTCGGCGAACTCGGGCTCGGGCACATCGAGTTGGACCGTACGATCGGCGAGATCTCGGGCGGCGAGTCGGTCCTGCTGCGACTGGCCGCACTGCTCCTCGACCGTCCGGACGTCCTCCTGCTGGACGAACCGACCAACAACCTGGACCTGTACGCGCGTCGACGCCTCTACACGGCCGTCTCGTCCTGGCCCGGGGTGATGGTCGTCGTCAGCCACGACCGTGAACTCCTTGACCTGGTCGACCAGATCGCCGATCTGCGCTCCGGCGAGGTCACCTGGTACGGCGGCAACTTCTCGGCGTACGAGGACGCGCTCACCACCGAACAGGAGGCGGCCGAACGGATGGTGCGCGTCGCCGAGGCCGACCTGAAGAAGCAGAAGCGTGAACTGGCCGACGCACAGGTCAAGTTGGCCCGCCGCAAGAAGTACGGGCAGAAGATGGCCGAGCAGAAGCGCGAGCCGAAGATCGTCATGGGGGCGCGCAAGCGGTCCGCCCAGGAGTCGGCGGGCAAGCACCGCATCATGCACGAGGAGCGGCTCGCCGGCGCGAAGGAACGGCTCGACGAGGCCGTGGACGCCGTACGGGACGACGACGAGATCCGCGTCGACCTGCCGTACACGGCCGTACCGCCGGGCCGTACCGTACTCACGCTCCTGGACCTGGAGTTGGCGTACGGAGCGAGCGTGGGCTCGTTCGATCTGCGCGGGCCCGAGCGGGTCGCGCTGATCGGGCGGAACGGGGCCGGCAAGACGACCCTGCTGCGGACGATCTCCGGGGAGCTGGCCCCGGTCTCCGGGGAGGCACGCGCGCACGTGCCGCTGCGTTTTCTGCCGCAGCGGCTCGACGTGCTCGACGACGAGCTGACCGTCGCCGAGAACGTGGCCCGGTTCTCGCCCGCCGCCACCAACAACCGGGTCCGTGCCCGGCTGGCCCGCTTCCTGTTCCGGGGCGCCCGCGCCGACCAGCGGGCGGCGACCCTGTCTGGCGGTGAACGCTTCCGCGCCGCCCTGGCCGCCCTGATGCTGGCCGAGCCCGCGCCCCAGCTGCTGATGCTGGACGAGCCGACCAACAACCTGGACATGGCGAGCGCCCGACAGCTCACGACGGCCCTGGAGTCGTACGAGGGCGCGCTGATCGTCGCCAGCCACGACCTGCCGTTCCTGGAGTCGATCGGGATCACCCGGTGGCTGCTCCTGGACGGCGAACTGAGGGAGATCGGCCCGGAGGAGGTGGGGTGACGCGAGTGTCCTGGGCGGACGTGCGGGCCCCGTTCTGACCTCCGGGGCTTTTGTCCGCGCCGACCCGCCCTGCATGATGTGCGCGGACGCCCCCTGCGATTCGGAGTTCCGCCCGTGCCCAGCAAGAAGGCCCTCATACGTCGCCCCAGCCCACGCCTGGCCGAAGGCCTCGTCACGCACATCGAGCGCGAGGAGGTCGACGCGGATCTCGCCGCCCGGCAGTGGGAGGCGTACACGGAAGCCCTGCGCACGCACGGCTGGGAGACCGTCGAGGTCGATCCGGCGGACGACTGCCCGGACTCGGTGTTCGTCGAGGACGCGGTGGTCGTCCACCGGAACGTCGCGCTGATCGCCCGGCCCGGCGCCGCGTCCCGGCGCGGTGAGACCGGCGGTGTCGAGGAGGCGGTGGCCCGCCTCGGCTGCTCGGTGAACTGGGTCTGGGAGCCGGGCACCCTGGAGGGCGGCGACGTCCTCAAGATCGGCGACACCCTCTACGTCGGGCGGGGCGGGCGGACGAACGCCGCCGGGGTGCAGCAGCTCAAGGCCGTGTTCGAACCGCTCGGCGCCCGGGTCGTCGCCGTACCGGTGAGCAAGGTGCTGCATCTGAAGTCGGCGGTCACGGCGCTGCCGGACGGGACCGTGATCGGGTATCCGCCGCTGGTGGACACTCCGTCCCTCTTCCCGCGCTTCCTGCCGGTGCCGGAGGAGTCGGGGGCGCACGTGGTGCTGCTGGGCGGCGGAAAGCTGCTGATGGCGGCGAGCGCCCCGAAGACGGCCGAACTGCTCGCCGACCTCGGCCACGAGCCGGTGGTCGTCGACATCAGCGAGTTCGAGAAGCTCGAGGGCTGTGTGACATGCCTCTCGGTGAGACTGCGCGACCTGTACATCTGACCGGGCGATCGGGGTACCCGTTCGGCCCTGGACCTGCGGGTCCGGGCCGTGGCGCGTTATCGGCACGCATCGGCGTGTACCCGCTGATCAGCGGTCTTTACAACACCCTTAACCTACGGTGTCGTAACCTACGGGAACGTAGCCTACGATGCCGTAGGTTGAGTTCCGTCCCCCGCAGTCCGCTCGCACGTCATTCTGGAGCATTCATGACGATCACTTCTCCGCACCTCGGCAGTCCGTCCGGCGCCTGGACCGACGCCCGGCTGCTGTTCGCCCTGGAAGAAGTGGTCGAGACGGAACTCAACCGGCATCTGAAGGTCGCCAAGGACTGGATGCCGCACGAGTACGTGCCGTGGAGCGACGCCCGCAACTTCCCCGGTTTCTTCGAGGACGGCGAGGCCTGGGGCAAGGAGCAGTCCAAGGTCACCGAGCTGGGCCGGATCGCCCTGGTCGTCAACCTCCTCACCGAGGACAACCTCCCCAGCTACCACCACGAGATCGCCAGCCTGTTCGGCCGCGACGGCGCCTGGGGCACCTGGGTGCACCGCTGGACGGCCGAGGAGGGCCGGCACGGCATCGTGATGCGCGACTACCTGCTCGCCTCGCGCGCGGTCGACCCGGACCAGCTCGAAGCGTTCCGTATGCAGCACATGGCAGAGGGCTTCGAGTCGGACAACCGGCACTCGATGCTGCACTCGGTGGCGTACGTCGCCTTCCAGGAGCTGGCCACCCGCGTCTCGCACCGCAACACGGGCCACCAGTCCGGCGACCCGGTCTGCGACCGCATGCTGGCCCGCATCGCGACCGACGAGAACCTGCACATGGTCTTCTACCGGAACCTCCTGAAGGCCGCCTTCGACCTCGCGCCCGACCTGACCATGCAGGCGGTCCGTGACGTGATCGTCAACTTCCGGATGCCCGGTCACGGCATGCCCGGCTTCGAGCGGGCCGCCGCGCAGATGGCGATCGGCGAGGTCTACAACATGCGCATCCACCACGACGACGTGCTCCAGCCGGTCCTGCGCCACCTGAAGGTCATGGACATGAGCGACCTGGGCCCCGAGGGTCTGCAGGCGCAGGAGGAGCTGGGCATGTACATGGGCGGCCTGGACGCTGAGGCCTCCAAGTTCGACGAGAAGCTCGCGGCCCGCAAGGCCCGCATGGCGGCCCGCGCCGCCGGCTGACCCGCCTCGCGATCTCGGCGCAGGCGATCCCGCCCGACCCGCCTTTCTGCTGGGGGTCCGGGTGCCGCCCCCCCCCGGGAAATCTCAGCCGTACGCCGTCACCTCGTCCAGCGCCGCGTCCCGCACGTCGGCCTCGGGGTGGCGGCGCAGTGCTGCCAGGCACTCGCGCCAAGGCACTGCCCAGCCCGTACGGCCGCCCACCGCGCCGACGACGGCCGCCCCGAACACCGGTGATCCCGGCGACCCCGGCGGGCCCGCTTGCCCGCCGGAGGCCCGCAGCGGAGCCGCCGGCATCACAGCCCCCGCGAAGACTCACTCGTACGCCGTCACCTCATTCACCGCCGCGTCCCGCACGTCGGCCTCGGGGTGGCGGCGCAGTGCTGCCAGGCACTCGCGCCAGCGCAGTGCCCAGTCCGTACGGCCGCCCAGCACCCCCGGCGACGGCCACCGCGATCACCGGTGATCCCGGCGGGCCCGCTTGCCCGCCGGAGGCCTGCGGCGGAGCCGCCGGCATCACAGCCCCCGGGAAGGCTCACTCGTACGCCGTCACCTCCTCCAGCGCCGCGTCCCGCACGTCGGCCTCGGGGTGGCGGCGCAGTGCTGCCAGGCGCTCGCGCCAGGGCGCTGCCCAGTCCGTGCGGCTGCCCAGCGCTCCGACGACGGCCACCGCGAGCAGGCCCTCGGCATGGCCTCCGTGGGTGGTCAGACGGTCGACCTCGGCCAGCAGTGCCTCGGGGTCGCCCTCCTGTTCCCGGCTCTCCAGGCGTGCGCCGAGTTCACCGGCGGTGCGGACGGCGAGGGCGGGGCGGCCTGCGGTGAGCGCGGCCAGCTGTCCGAGGTGGGGCGGCCGGGCGTCGAGGTCCAGGTGGTGCGCCGCCAGGGTCGCGGCCTGCGGGACGTGGGTGTCGTACTCGGCGAGCAGCTCGCTTGCGGCGAGGGCGGCGGGTCGGAAGGCTTCGGTGGTCGGGCGGCCGTGCTGGACGAGGCAGGAGACGACGTACTCCACACGCCGGCGGGCGGGACGGTCGCGCCGCTCCCCCGCTTCCAGGTCGGCGTCGTCGGCCGCCGGGTGCTCGGCGAGGGTCCGCAGGGCCTCCAGGAGCCAGTGCGCGCCCTGCGGGGAGCCCTCGGCGACGGTCACCAGGCCTCTGGCCGCCACCTGCCAGTTCGTCCGGTCGTCGAGGTTGGTCGCGGCCCGGACCAGCACCGCGGGGGCGTCCGGCGACCAGGGCGTCCAGTGGGCCAGGGCGCCCAGGGCGAGGGCCGCGGTCTCGGGGTCGTCGGTGGCGCACACGGCGTGCACGAGGTGGGCGTAGCGCTCGCGGTGAGGTTCGGGCAGGTCGAGGGGGTGGACCCGCAGCACGGCCCGGCGCAGCACCGGCTCGGCGCCGGCCGCGTCGCGCAGCACCTCCCAGACCGGTTCGTGCGCCACGAGCGCGCCCGCGAAGGCCACACACGCCGTACGGACGTCACGGTGGGCGCCGGGCCGCCCGTACGTCTCGCAGAGCAGCGTCGCGGCCGACCGCGCCGGGAGACGGGTCGCGGCCAGCCGGACGGCCTCCTTGCGGCTGGTCACCTTCACGTCCGGCGCGCGCAGTACCTCCGCCAGTTGTCCGGCCAGCAGCGACGGCGGCGCGTAGCGGGAGGCGCGGGTGGCCGCGTAGACGGCGACGCGGGCCCGGTCGCCGCCAGCGTGCGCGAGCAGTTCGGGGAGCGCCTCGTGCGGCCGGTCGGTGCGGGAGAGCGCGGCGAGGGCCGCCTCGGCGAGGACGACGTCCCCGGAGCCGGTCCACGAACGTACGAGCGCGGCGCCGAACTCCGGGACGTACGCGGCCTGTTGAATCGCGCCGACCCGCCGGTACAGCGGCAGCGCGGAGTCGTCGGCGACATCCGCCAACTGGCGTACGACATCCCGCTGTTGGCGGGGGAGCCAACGCCTGAGGTCATGGTGGACCGGTGCGGTCCAGGGTTCACGCTTCGACAGGAAGCGGCCGTACGGCGGGGTCTCGGCGAGGAACGGATCGACCAGATCGGTGCGGCGGCGGGCCAGGACGCGCCACACCAACGGGAGTGCTCCGGCGGAGGGTTCGTGGGCCAGGATGCGCGCGACGCGCTCGTCGCGGGTGGCGTGCGGCTCCAGCCAGAGGTCGATCGCCGTGCGTACGGTCGCGTCCTTGCCGCCGTAGCGGATCGCCTGCCAGAGCAGGTCCTGGAGTTCGGGCATGCCGGCGGCACGGCGTCCGACAGCCCGGGTGAGGGCGAAAGCGAGGCTGTAGTCGGCCTTTTCGGCACCTGCCTCGATCCAGGGTCGCAGCGCCTCGTACACACGGTGTTCTTGGCCGCGCACGAGGGTCCGGTCGAGACGGCCGAGGTCGGCGGTGCCGGTGTGGCCGGTGATGCGGACCAGGGTGCGCAGCGCCCAGTTCACCAACTCCCTCGGCCCGCCTGCCGCGTGCTCGCGCAGCACCCCGAGGGCGAGGGTGCTGAGCCGCTGCCGGGTCAGGGCGGAGGAGTCCCGGGCCTCGACAGCGTCGGCGGTGATCCGGTCGAGGTGCGGTTCGGCGTCCTCGGTGAACAGTGCCGCGCGGACGTCGGCCAGCGCCCCCAACGCGGCCGAGCGAACGGGGTCCTGCTCGTTCCGCAGCCGTCCCATGTCCGCCAGTACGGCGGTGACGGCGTCCGGGGCGGCGGAGCGCTCGGCGTTGCGGATCAGCAACGGCCAGGCCAGGGCGCGGTCTTCGGCGGCGGGGCGGCGGGTGGCGTCGATGAGCGCGGGGCGTGCCTCGTCGACGGGCAGGAACGATTCGACGAGGAGCACGGTGTGCCAGGCGGCGCCTCGCTCACGGGCGGCGGCGGCCATCCGGCGGGCCTCGTCGGGTGCGTGGGTGCGCGGCAGCGCCGCCAGGATGGCGTGGTCGACGGTGGCGGAAGCCGTACCCCGCCCTTCCTGCACAGCCGTGAGGAAGGCGTGGCGCCGGCCGGGCGGCATGGCGGCGAGCAGCACCGGGAGGTCTCCGGAAGCCGCCAACACCTTGCCGTAGGCGAGGAGTTCGGGGGCTCCGGAGCGGGCCAGTGTGCGCAGCACGGAGGTGTTCAGCGAGCGCACACCCACACCGGCCCAGCCGGGCGTGCCGAGCAGGCGCAGTACGCGCTCGGGAGCCACGGCGGCGAACAGGCCCATGCGGGAGGCGAGTTGACGGGGGAACACCCTGGGCGGCCGTCGTTCCAGGAAGCCGAGGACGCGCAGCGGATCATGCGGTGCGACGGCGGCCACGGCTCCGCCGAAGGGCTCCCACCAGGAGTCGTACAGCGCGGTCGGCAGTTCGGCCAACTCCCGTTCCAGCACGTCGAGCAGGAGGTCAGGATGGCGTCGGGCGAGCGCCCGAGAGCCGTCGAAGGCGTGGAACATCTCGGGGAGCAGCCGCGCCACCGTCTCCGACGAACACCCGGGCAGCAGTCGTGCCGCCTCGGTGTCTCCCCAGTCCTGCCGTACTCCGTCCAGCAGCCGGTCGGCGAGTGCGGTGCGCCCGCCCGCGACGATCGCGCGCAGCAGGTCCCGGCGTACCGTCTCGGAGGCGTCGATGAGTCCCGACTCGTAGGCGGAGTCGGGGACTTGGAGGCTGTCGGCGACCTGAAGGGCATGGCCGCGCACAAAGGGGTCGGGATCGGCGATCCGGTCCGCGATCCATTCGGTGTCGCGCCCGACGGCCGCGGCGACGATCGCCAGGTCACGTCCGTACGACCCGCGTTCCTCCAGCTCCGTCAGCACCGGTCGCAGCGGTGTGAACTCCCGTGCGCGTGCGGCGAGTTCGCGCATGCGCTGCGGATACGGAAGCGGGTCGAGAGCGTTCAGCAGGCTGTCGACCTGCTGGTGCGGGGTACGGAGCATGAGCTGGATTGTGCCCGCTCGGCAGCGGTCGGCGTACGGGAATTGCCGTCCGAGAGGTCAGTGGGAGGTGGGCGGGAGGTCAGTGGGAGGTGGGCGAGGTGCGCCGGAGGTGGAGCCGTTCCTTCTCGGAGAGGCCGCCCCAGACCCCGAACCGTTCGTCGTTGCTGAGCGCGTACTCCAGGCAGGCGGGGCGCATCTCGCACATCCCGCAGATGCGCTTCGCCTCGCGCACCGAGCTGCCCGGCTCGGGGAAGAAGAAGTCGGCCCCGGTCTCCGCGCACAGGGCCTGCGCCTGCCAGGCGCTGTCCATCGGGGTGATCGTCTCGTAGTGCATGCACGAGATCGTGCCGGACGGTGAAAAACGTTCGCTCAACGTCCGATCAACGCCGGACACCGGGGCCGTCCGTCGCGGGGCCCCGGCATCCCGCCGGTCGCACGATCATGCTCCCGCCGGATGCGCGAGCGCACGGCGGCGCGCGGAACGTGTTGGAACAAGGCGCGCCTCCGTCCTCACCCAGGGTGACAGCCTCCAGCGCCCGCCACCCCCTGTGGCACTCCGGCAGCGATTGTCAGTGGGCGGTGCAAGACTCGGCAGAGCAGGCAACGGGGGCTCCGCATGAGGGTGGGGCCCCACAGAGGAGGGCAATGATGCTCACCACCCGTTTCGTGACCGGCGCTCCCAACTGGATCGATCTCGGCACCCCCGACATCGAGGGCGCCACCGCCTTCTACAGTGCGCTCTTCGGCTGGGACTTCCGGTCGGCGGGCCCCGAGGCCGGCGGGTACGGCTTCTTCCAGCTGGGCGGAAGGACCGCCGGGGGCGGCATGCAGATGACGGAGGAGCAGGGGGGTGCGCCGTCCTGGACGGTGTCCTTCCAGACCCCGGACGTCGACGCCACCGTCAAGGCCGCCGAGCAGGTCGGGGGCGCCGCGCCGATGCCGGCCATGGACGTGATGGACGCGGGCCGGATGGCCGTCCTCACCGACACCGCCGGCGCCGTCTTCGGCCTCTGGCAGCCCGCCCGGATCAAAGGCCTCGAAGTGACCGGCGACCCCGGCTCCCTGTGCTGGGTCGAGCTGTACACGACAGACGTACCCAAGGCCGCCGCGTTCTACGGCACGGTCCTGGGCCTGGAGACCTCGGCGGTGCCCTTCCCGGGCGGCTCGTACACCTGCGTGAACCCGGCGGGCACCGGTGAGGACGGGATGTTCGGCGGCGTCATCGACATCGCCGACGACCCGACGGGCACGGAGACCACCCCGTACTGGCTCCCGTACTTCGAGGTCACCGACGCCGGGGCGACCGTCGCCAAGGCCCAGGAACTAGGCGGCCAGGTCCGCATGCCGGCCACGGAGGTGGAGGGCGTAGGCACGATCGCCAAGCTGACGGACCCGTACGGAGCCCGGTTCGCGGTGATCAAGAGCGTGCCTACACAGATGTAAGGAGGGCCCCAAGGGCGCGCCCCAAAGGGGCGCGGGGAACTGCGCGACCAGCCCCCACCGGCCGGTGGCAAACGAACCACCTGTCCCGCGGAGCGCTACGCGGAGTCTCGCCGAACAAGCGTCGTCGGCAGCACCACACTGGCCGCCGCATCCACCCCACCCTCCAACAACAGCCGCGCCATCAACCTCCCCATCTCCTCGATGGGCTGCCGCACCGTGGTCAACGCAGGATCCGTCTGCTCGGCGACAGCCAACATGTCGTCGAACCCGACCACGGCGACATCCGACGGCACCCGCCGCCCACGTTCACGCAGAACACGCAGAACACCCGAGGCGGCGAGATCGTTGGCGGCGAACACGGCGTCCAAGTCCGGACGCCGGTCCAACAGTTCACGCATCGCGCGCTCCCCGCCGGCCGGCGTGAAGTCGCTCTCGGCGATCAGTCGCGGGTCGGCGTCGGGCGCGACCTCCCGGAACCCGTCGAGCCGGTCCGCCGCAGAGGTCTGGTCGAGGGGGCCCGTGACGTGCGCGATGCGTGTCCGCCCGAGGTCGACGAGATGCTGGACGGCGGCCCGGGCGCCGCCCCGGTTGTCGCTGTCGACGTACACGGCGTCGCGCGTGCCCTCGCTCCAGCCGGGCCGGCCGCCGAACACGGTGGGCACGCCGGCACGCTGGACCATGCCGGGCAGCGGGTCGTCGAGGTGCAGGGAGAAGACGAGCGCGCCGTCGACATGCCCGCCGGCGAGATACCGGCCGACGCGGGAGTGGTCGTCACGCCCTTCGGTGAGCAGCAGCACGAGCTGGGAGTCGTGGGCGGTCAACTCCTTGCTGATCCCCCGGAGTTGGAGGGCGAAGAACGGGTCGGCGAAGACCCGGGTCTCGGGTTCGGCGATGACGACGGCGACGGCGTCGTGCCGCCGGGTCACCAGGGAGCGGGCCGCCTGGTTGGGCACGTATCCGAGTTCCTCCACGGCCTGCCTGACCCGTTCGACGAGGGGTTCGCGTACGCCGTCCCCGCCGTTCACGACCCGCGACGCGGTGGCCCGGGAGACCCCTGCCCGTGCGGCGACGGCCTCCAGGGTGGGACGCGACGCGGTTTCGGTCACTTCGGGGCTCCTCATCGGCGGGTTGCCGATCAGGATAGTCCCGGCCGGGCACCGGATGAGAGCGCTCTCGGACCCGGTGCGTACTCGTGCGACAGGTCAGTGCTCGTGCGACAGCTGCGACTCCCCCGCCCCGTCCGCCGCAGCACCCGAAGCACCCGTAGCGCCCGCCGCACTCGCCGCACCGTGCGGCTCGTACCCGGGAATCGTCCCGTCCGTCTTCTTCACCAGGAACAGCCCCGCCATCCCCATGTCCGAGTGGCTCTGCACATGGCAGTGGTACATCCACGCGCCCGCGCCGACCCCCTCCCCCGCGATCACCTGGAAGCCGAAGGAGTCCGCCGGGCCCACGATCTTGTTGTCGAGGACCTGACTCGGGTCGTCGGGGCCGGTGAGCAGGCCGGTGCGGTTGTCCGCCCAGCGGTGACCGTGCATATGGAAGGTGTGGTAGTACTCGCCGTGCGTGATCATCACGAACTCGACGCGATCTCCCACCGTGGCCTCGAAGTTGGGGCTCTGATGGCCGGGCCGGTTGTTGATGGTCATGTCGTTGAAGACGATCGTGTACGTCGTGTCCGGGAGGATGTCTCCCTTGCGCCGGACGATCACCGGGCCGTAGAGGCCCTTGCGGATGCCGCCGGTGCCGTGTTCGGTGCCGACGACATGGTCGTGGTAATGCCAGTAACCGGCGCTGCCCGCCCGCCAGGTGCCGTCAGTACGACGGCCCGGGGAGTGGGTGCGCCAGGTGTAGGTGCGGCTGCCGCCCGGCTCGACCTCGCTGCGGCTCAGTTTCGTGCCGTCGCTGGAGATCTCGTAGTCCAAGCCGTGGACGTGCAGACTCACGGCCACGTCCGTCGTGTTCTCCAGCGTGATGTGCGCCGTGTCGCCCTCGTTCAGCTCGATCAGAGGGCCGGGGACGGACGCGGTGCCCTTCGCGAAGCCGTAGCCCATCTGCCCGTCGGCGAGCCGCTCGGCGTACAGCTGGATGTGCCGTACCTCGCCGCCGGCCGGGGCGGTCCTCGGGGGCAACGCGGCTGCGGCGGTCGCGCTGCCGGCCTCCGGAGTCACCGACAACGATGTCGCGACGGCGGCGCCACCGAGCAGCACACGCCGGTTGAAGTCACGT
This sequence comes from Streptomyces sp. NPDC002156, assembly GCF_053593675.1. Classification (NCBI taxonomy): domain Bacteria; kingdom Bacillati; phylum Actinomycetota; class Actinomycetes; order Kitasatosporales; family Streptomycetaceae; genus Streptomyces; species Streptomyces sp. NPDC002156. Next base: position 20,803 of record NZ_JBSFDA010000111.1, read on the forward strand.
CTGTCCATGCCGAACTCCCCACCCTGGTAAGGAAGATGCGCAGCGGGAACGAGAGGAACCGCTGAGACGGTAGCGGCCCGTCACTCGTTTATCCACACTCAGGACAAAGTTCGTGCCATCCCGGTCATACCTCTTGGCGAGCCACCCAAAGAGGTCTAGCTTCCTTGGCGTTTGCTGTGACCGAAGAGGGGTGGGTGACCACGTGCGGTTCACATCGCATCAAAAACCTATGGCCTTACGAGGGTTGAGCGGGCGGAGACGAACCTGGGCGGCCACCGTCGCCGCCACGGTCGTCACCGCCGGGCTGCTGTCGGGGCCCGCCGCGAGTGCGCGGCCGGCCCCGGACCCGTCAGTGACAACGATGTCCGTCAAGTCGCCGCCCGGCGGCAGCGGTGTACGTGTCCTGGTCTTCCACGGTTCGGCGGCGGCCGGGGACGAGTCGCCGGTCGTCAACGCCGGGATCGAGGCGATCGAGCGGATCGGGCTGTCCGGCCCGGTGGAACAGCGCTACGAGGTCGAAGCCACAGGCGACGCCTCCGTGTTCACGGACGGGGCCCGACTCGGGACCTTCAACGCGATCGTCTTCCTGACCGGGGGCGGTGACGTCCTCGACCCGGAGCAGGAGGCCGGGCTGGAGACATACATGGAGGCCGGCGGCGGTTTCGTCGGTGTCCATGACGCGGCCCGGGCGGAACCGTACTCCGACTGGTTCACGGGGTTGGTGGGCGCCCGACCGGCGGCCACGAGCCCAACGGCCGTGCAGCGGGCGACCGTTGAGGTCGGTGACCGTCGGCATCCGGCCACCAAGGATCTGCCGGTGCAGTGGAAGCGGCCGGACCAGTGGCTGAACTGGGTGAAGAACCCGTCCGGCGAGGTGCACACCGTGGCCCGGGTGCGCGAGTCGACGTACACGCCCGGTGCGAGCGCCAACGGCTGGGACCACCCGGTGAGTTGGTGCCGTGACTACGACGGCGGACGTTCCTTCTACACCGCGATGGGCGGCACGGTGTCGTCGTACGACGAGACGGACTTCCGTACCCATCTGCGCGGGGCGCTGCTGTGGACGACCCGGCTGGCCCAGGCCGACTGCAAGGCCACCATCAACGCCAGTTACAAGGCGGAGCGGCTGACGCAGCCCAACCAGGCGGGGCAGAACGACCAGATCGGTGAGCCGCACGGGCTGGTGACCGCGCCCGACGGGCGGGTGTTCTACATCGGCCGGGGCGGCGCCGACTCCTCCCAGCCGGTGATCACCGACTGGAACAACCCGAACATCGGCAAGGGCAAGGGACAGATCCACGTCTACGACCCGAGGACCAAGAAGGTCACTCTGGCGGGCGAGTTGAGCGTCTTCGGCAACAAGGGCGGCGGGGACGAGCTGATCAAGGTCGAGGAGGGGCTGCTCGGGATCGAGCTGGATCCGTCCTTCGAGCGCAACGGCTGGGTGTATCTCCACTACACGCCCCACTCGCGGATCAACCGTGACACGAGGATGGCCGAGCGGTACGTCTCCCGCTTCACGCTGGACCTGACCACCAACCGGCTCGACCTGAACAGCGAGAAGGTGCTGCTCAAGTGGCCGGTGCAGATCCACAGTTGTTGCCACTCGGGCGGCGGGATGGCCTGGGACTCCAAGGGCAATCTGTACATCGCCACCGGTGACAACAACTCCAGCCAGTTCAGCGAGGGTTACTCCGGCAACAACCCCCAACCCGCCTACAAGGGGGTGTCGTTCGCCGACGCCCGGCGCACCGCCGGCAACACCAACAACCTCAACGGCAAGATCCTGCGCATCCATCCGGAGGCCGACGGCACGTACACGCTGCCCCAGGGCAACCTGTTCACGGGCCAGGAGACCGACGAGGGCGGTGGCAAGACCCGCGGTGAGATCTATGTGATGGGGGTCAGGAACCCGGCCCGTATCGCCGTCGACAGGACGACGGACACGTTGTACGCGGGCTGGGTCGGACCGGACGCGAGCGCGCCGTCGACGACCTGGGGTCCGGCGAAGTACGACACGTTCGCCGTCATCACCAAGGCGAGCAACCGGGGTTGGCCGTACTGCATGGGCAACAAGCAGCCCTATCGTGACCGCAATCTGCCCGACCCGTCGAAGCCGCTGGGCTGGTACGACTGCGACCACCCGAAGAACGAGTCGCCGAACAACGACGGTCTGGTCAACCTGCCGCCCATCACCGGCAACAACATCTGGTACTCGCCCCAGGGCGGCGCCCCCGACTTCCCGCGCGACGCGAACGGCATCCCCTCCTACAAGCAGGCGGAGAGCACGTATCTGCTGCCGTGGCTGAAGGGCGGCGGCCAGGCCGCGATGAACGGCCCGGTGTACCGCTACGACGCGGCGAGCGCGAGCACGACCAAGTGGCCGGCCTACTGGGACGGCAAGTGGTTCGTGGGCGACTTCTACGACGCCGACCAGCCGCGCAACGCGGTGCTCACCGATCCGAAGACCCAGGGCGACGGCGGACTGCCCGTCCACTCCGAGTCGTTGAAGAAGATCGTGCCGATCGGGAACGACGGCATCAAGAACCTCATGGACTGGAAGTTCGGTCCCGACGGCACGCTGTACGTCCTCGACTACGGCCGGGGTTTCTTCACCTCGGACGCCAAGTCGGCGCTGTGGCGGGTCACTTACACCGGCGGGGGCCCGACGCCCGCGGTCGGCGATCTCGCGAGGGGAGCAGCGGAGTGACACGCGGACGCAGACACCTCTGGACGGCCCTGTTGGCGTCCCTGTTGATGGTCCTCGGACTGACGTCGGCGGCGGGAGCGCGTACTGCTGACGATCCGGCCCCCGAGCCCGCAGCCGCTCAGGTCCTCACCTGGACGGCGGGCGACGACATCACCAAGTACAACTCCGCGCCCACGACCGCCGTGGCGGGCGCGACGACGATCGTCTTCGAGAACAGCACGGCGACCGGCAACACCATGGGAATGCCGCACACGTTGACGTTCGACGTCGTCGACCCCGAGTACAACAACGACGTGCCGCTCAACATCCTGGCCAACCCGAACGACGACCAGGACGGCCGGCACACCGCCGAGGTCACGCTCACCCCCGGCCGCTACCGCTACTACTGCACGATCCCGGGCCACGGCCAGATGCAGGGCATCCTCGTGGTCCAGGAGGGCACCGGCTCCGACACGACGGCCCCGGAGACCTCGGCGACCGTCACCGGGGCGCAGAACTCGCAGGGCCAGTACGTCGGTTCGGCGAGTGTGGCGATCGGCGCGACCGACGAGGGTTCGGGGGTCGACCGGGTCGAGTACGCGATCGGTGCCGACGGCGCCTGGCAGCCGTACACCACCCCGGTCGTGATCGACCAGGTCGGCGACCATTCGGTGCGCTACCGGGCGTTCGACAAGGCGGGCAACGCTGCCGCCGAGAAGAGCGTCGCGTTCACGGTGGTGCCGCCGCCGACGGAGGACACGGCGCCGCCGGAGACCTCCGCGACGGTGAGCGGCGAGCAGAACCCGGACGGGGCGTATCTCGACATGGCGACGGTGACCGTCTCCGCGTCGGACACCGGGTCCGGGGTCAACACGGTCGAGTACGCGGTGAACAGCGGGAGTTGGCAGCCGTACACCGGGCCGGTGATGGTGCATCAGGTCGGCAGTCACACCGTCCGCTACCGTGCCACCGACAAGGCGGGCAACGTCTCCGCCGAGAAGAGCGTCGCGTTCACGGTCGTGGCGCAGCCCGCCGAGGACACGACTCCGCCCGTGACCGGGGTGACGGTCGAGGGCACCCGGAACGCGAACGGCGCCTACGTCAACAACGCCAAGGTGACCGTCAGCGCCACGGACCACGGCGGTTCGGGTGTCGCGACGGTCGAGTACTCGCTCGACGGCGGGCCCTATCTGGCGTACACCGCGCCGGTGGTGGTCGACCGGGCGGGCGCGCACACCGTGACGTACCGGGCGAGCGACAAGGCGGGCAACACCAGCGACGCCCGCTCGGTGAGCCTGACGATTGCAGCGGGCGGTGGAGTCCCGGCGCCCAACTGCCCCGAGTACGACGAGCGGTTGACAGTGATCGTCGGGACGGTCGACTCGGGTGTGCCCAACCGGGTCACCAACAACCGGTGCCGGGTAGGCGAGTTGATCGAGGACGAGCGGGAGTGGACGTCCCACGCGCTGTTCCTCAAGCACGTACGGACCGTTCTCGACCAGCTCTTCAAGGACGGTGCCATCGACGAACGGGAGGACGCGGCGATCGACGAGGCGGCCCAAGAGTCCGGCATCGGCAAGCCGGGCCAGACCGAGGGCTACCGCACGATCCTGGACGGTACGGCGGAGTCCTTCGCCAAGTGGCAGCAGGTGGGCGGCGGTTCGTTCGCGCCGAACGGCGACGGGTCGATCACCAGCGGCACCTCGGTCGGGGGTCTGGGCATGCTGTGGTTCCCGGAGCGGAAGTACGGCGACTTCTCCCTCAAGCTCCAGTGGCGTGACGACGCACCGGGCACGGGCAACGCCAACTCCGGTGTGTTCGTGCGCTTCCCGTGGGTCCACGACCACCCGGAGGAGGCCCGCCCGGAGTGGGTCGCCATCAAGTACGGGCACGAGGTGCAGGTGCTCGACCGGCCCGACGGCGACATGTACAAGACCGGCTCCGTCTACGGCTTCGACCGCGTGGGGCTCGCCGGGGCGGGTGTCACACAGAAGGGCACCTGGAACGACTACGAGATCCGGGTGGTCGACCAGCACTACTCGATCTACCGCAACGGCGTCCTGATCAACGAGTTCGACAACATCGGCGGCCAGGACTTCACCCCACCGCGCTCGGACGACCCGGGCACGGACGGCAGGCGGTTCGCGTCCGGATACATCGGCCTCCAGGTCCACGGCACGACCGACGTGGTGTCGTACCGGGACATCCGGATCAAGGACCTGTGACGGGAGGGAGATTCAGAGAGATCTAGACGATCTCCGTGGCAGCCAAGTCGGCGAACTCATTCCTTCCGGGCCCGACTTGGCTGCACACGCTTGGGCTCACCCGGCATCTTCGGGTACTCCGGCGGATACGGCAGGTCGCCGAGTCCGTGCTCGTGTTCGTCACGGCGGGCGAGTTCGAGCAGGGCGTCGAGGGAGAAGGCGTGGTCGTCCATGTCGGCGTGGACGTCGCCGAGTCGGGCGAACCGTCCGGGCATGGTGGCGAGGTCGAAGTCGCGGGGCTGCGCGTCGCCGACCTCGTCCCACGTCAACGGCGCCGAGACAGGGGCGTGCGGCCGAGGCCGTACGGAGTAGGCGGAAGCGATGGTGCGATCTCTCGCCGTCTGGTTGTAGTCGACGAAGATCCGCTCCCCGCGTTCCTCCTTCCACCACTTGGTCGTCACCTGCTCCGGCATCCGCCGCTCCAACTCCCGCCCGACGGCGATCGCCGCCCGCCGCACCTGCGTGAACGTCCACCGCGGCTCGATCGGCACGAAGACATGCAGCCCCCGCCCGCCCGAGGTCTTGGGCCAGCCGCGCAACCCCCCGAACTCGTCGAGCACGGCCCGCAGTTCGTGCGCGGCACGGACGGCGTCGCCGTAATCCGTTCCCGGTTGCGGATCGAGGTCGATGCGCAGCTCGTCGGGCCGGTCGACATCGGCGCGCCGCACCGGCCAGGGATGGAAGGTGAGGGTGCCGAACTGGGCGGCCCACAGCACGGCGGCGACCTCGGTCGGGCACATCTCGTCGGCGCTGCGACCGCTGGGAAAGGTGATGTGAGCGGTCGGAATCCAGTCGGGCATGTTCTTGGGCGCCCGCTTCTGGAAGAAGTTCTCGCCGGCCACCCCGTCCGGGTACCGCTCCAGGGTCGTGGGCCGGTCACGCAGCGCACGCAGGATGCCGGGGCCGACCGCGAGGTAGTACTGGGCGAGATCGAGCTTGGTGAACCCTCGCTCCGGAAAGAAGACCTTGCCCGGACTGGACAGCCGCACCGTCCGCCCGAACGCTTCCAGCTCCACCGCTTCGCCCATGGGAGCCACGGTAGGCGTCCCGCATGAAGCTCGCATACCGGGCGATTACGGTCGAGGGCGCGCAGAATCGAACCATGGATCTCCCGGTCATGCCCCCCGTAAAACCCATGCTCGCCAAGTCCGTCGCCAAGATTCCCCCGGACATGCACTACGAGGCGAAGTGGGACGGCTTCCGGGCCATCGTGTTCCGGGACGGGGCCGAGGTCGAGATCGGCAGCCGCACCGGAAAGTCTCTGACCAGGTATTTTCCCGAGCTGGTGGCGGCCCTGCAGGAGCGGTTGCCCGAGCGCTGCGTGCTGGACGGGGAGATCGTGATCGCGCTCGGTGGGCGGCTCGACTTCGATGCGCTGACCGAGCGGATCCACCCGGCCGCGTCCCGGGTGCGGACGCTGGCCGAGCGGACGCCCGCCTCGTTCGTCGCGTTCGATCTGCTGGCACTGGCCGACGAGTCGCTCCTCGACGTTCCGCTGACCGACCGGCGCGCGCTGCTCACCATGGCCTTGTCCGGCGTGACCGCGCCCGTGCATGTGGCGCCGGCGACCACCGACATCGAGGTGGCCCAGCAATGGTTCGAGCAGTACGAGGGGGCCGGGCTCGACGGTGTCATCGCCAAGCCGCTCAGCCTGCTCTACCGACAGGACGAGCGGGCCATGTTCAAGGTCAAGCACGAGCGGACGGCCGATGTCGTGGTCGCCGGGTACCGGCTGCACAAGAGCGGGCCGATCGTGGGTTCGCTGCTGCTCGGGCTGTACGACGCCCGGGGCACCCTCCAGCACGTCGGGGTGAGCGCCGCGTTCCCGATGAAGCGGCGCGCCGAACTCGTCGAGGAGCTGGAGCCGCTGCGGTTGGCGGACGTGAGCGAACATCCGTGGGCCGCCTGGGCGGACGAGGCGGCCCACGAGGCCTCGCGGCTGCCGGGGGCGCCAAGCCGGTGGTCGGCGAAGAAGGACTTCTCATGGATCCCGTTGCGGCCCGAACTGGTGGCCGAGGTGGCGTACGACCACATGGAGAACGGCGTGCGCTTCCGGCACACGGCCCGTTTCCGCCGCTGGCGCCCGGACCGTACGGCCGACAGCTGCACGTACGACCAGTTGGAGGAGCCGGTGGGGTACGACCTCGCGGAGATCCTCGGCCCGGAAGACTGAGGCCAACCCCGGGGGACCTCAGCCGTGGGTCGTTCGGCCCCTTCGCCGCGCGCGATCAGGATCAATCGGGTATGGCCACCAATGAACAGATAAGCGCACAATCGTAGAGATACGGACTGGTGGCGACGGTGGACATGCGACAGATCGCGCGAACGGCACGCACACAGCGCCGCGGAACGGCCACGGCGGCGCTGGTGGCGGCCGCCGCGGTGACGGCCTCCCTGATGGCCGGCTGCACCTCGGGCGACCGCCCCTCCGACGACGGGCGCGGGCAGACCGACAGCCGCAGCCAGGAGCCCGACCAGCGCGAATCCGAGGGGCACGACCCGATGAGCGTCGGCTCGGCCCTCGCCGTGAAGATCGACAACGTCCGCGCGGCCCGTCCCCAGACGGGCCTCGATGCGGCGGACATCGTGTACGCCGAGCAGGTCGAGGGCGGTCTGAGCCGGCTGATGGCGGTGTACGCGACGCGGCTGCCGAAGGCCGTCGGGCCGGTACGCAGCGCACGCGAGTCGGACCTGGAGCTGCTCCGCCAGTTCCAGAAGCCGACGCTCGCCTTCTCCGGCGCCCAGGGCAAGCTGCTGCCGCTGATCGACAAGGCGCCGCTGAACGCCGAGTCACCGTCGTCGGCCGCTTCCGGCGCCTACTACCGGGGCGTCGGCAAAGTGGCGCCGCACAACCTCTACCTGCGACCGCAGCGGCTGCTCGACGCCGTGCCCGGAGCGGCCGCGCTGACGACCGGCTTCCGGTACGGCGCCGCCCCCGAGGGCGGGACCCCGACGAAGTCGCGCACCGTTCGCTTCCCGTCGGCGCGCTTCGCGTTCACCTGGGCCGCGGACCGGCACGGCTGGCTGGTGTCGATGGACGGCACCCCGACCCTCGCGACCGACGGCAAGCGCCTCGCCACTCCGACGGTCGTCGTGCAGTACGTGAAGGTGCGCGAGTCGCGGTTCCACGACGTCCTCGGCAACAACTCCCCGTACACCCAGACCGTGGGCTCGGGCCGGGCCCAAGTCCTGCGCGACGGGCGGGTGTTCGAGGTGGAGTGGCGGCGCGGGACGGCAACGGACGGGACGGACTTCACGACGGCGGAAGGCACGCCGGTGAACTTCGCGAAGGGGCAGGTGTGGGTGGTGTTCGCGACGGCTTGACCGAGTCCCCCGGACGACTCAGGAGCGCCTGACCGAGTCCCCGGACGGCTTCAGGAGCGCCTAGCCAAATCCCCGTTCCGCTCATGAGCACCTGACCAAGTCCCCTTACGGTTCAGGCGCGGTGGCCGAGGCGTTCTTCGATCGCCGACCCCGCGTCCGCCCTGGCGGCGCCGAGCGCCTCCCGCGCCTCCTCGGCCGAGGCGAAACCGAGGGCCGCCGCAATCGCCGGCCAGCCGGTGCCCGCGGCGAGCAGGGCCTCGGCGGCGGCTCCGGCGGCGACGAGCGAGGCGCGGCGGGCGCGGTCCAGTTCGGCGAGCGTACGCAGCAGGTCGGGCGCCGTCGCGGCGTCTGCGAGACCGTCCTGCGCCGTGCGGCGGGCCTGGTCTGCGGTGACCCACCAGTCGGCGGGGGTGTGCGGGGGCCGGGTGACGAGGGTCGGGCTCACGGGGGTTCGCCTTCCGTGCCGGGTGGCGTGCTGTGCGGACTCCCAGGGTAACCCCGCGATCCGCACAGTGGAGCTACTGGTCCGCCCAGCGGACCCGAACTCACCAGATCGCCCACCACATCACCCCGCATCGCCAACTGCCGCCGCCTCACGCCTCGAACGGCAACCCCGCCCGCCCCAACTCCCCCGCCGCCCCACGCAGCGCCCCCGCGAATCGCGCCACCCGCTCCTCCGTGAACCGCGTGCTCGGCCCGCCGAAGGACAGCGCGGCCACCACGGCCCCGCTCCTCCCCCGTACCGGAACAGCCACCGCCGACAGGCCCTCCTCGCGCTCGCCGTGGCTCACGGCGTAACCGTGGTCGCGGGCCTCCTCGATCCAGCGCCGCAGGGTCGTCAGATGTCCGGCGCCGTACGGTGAGGCCTCCGCGACCCGGAGCAGCAGCGCGTCCGGGGCGTCGAGGAGCAGGGCCTTGGCCACGCCGCCCGCCCAGAGCGGGAGTTCGTCGCCCACGCGCACGACCTGGCGCAGCGCCTGCGGTCCCTCCTCCTGGGCGATGCAGACCCGGCGGATGTCCCGGCGTACGTACAGGTGCACGGTCTCCTTGTGCTCGGCGGCGAGCTCGCGCAGCAGCGCCTGGGCCGTGACCGGGAGCCGCCAGGCCTGTTCGGCGAGCCGGGACCAGCGCAGCAGTGCGGGGCCCGCGATGTAGCGGCCGTGTTCGTCGACCCAGAGGAGTCCGTTGAGCCGCAGGGTCTGGAGCAGGCGCAGCACGGTGGTCTTCGGCAGCCCGGAGGCGCTGACGATCTCGCGGATGGTCAGCGCGGGACGGACCTCGTCGAAGAGTCCGAGGATGTCGATGGCCCGCTGGACGGTACGCATCCCCGCGGGTTCGGACTCGGTCGCGGCCCCTGCCCCGGATGCTCCGGCTGCCATTCCTGTTCCTCCTCGGCTCCGGACCGGCCGTCCCATGGTCCGGGCGGCGGTCTCGCCCTGCACGGTATCCGTTCCAGGTCCGCTGAGCGGACCCGGTGGCAGGGAGGGAACCAGGTCAGCGCTGGGAGGCGAGCGGTTCCGCCGGGTTGCGCAGGCCTTCCGCCGCGTCGGCGACGCGCTGGATCAGGTCGAGGAACACGGCCTGTTCGGCGGCGGAGAGCGGGGCCAGGAAGACCTGGTTCATCCGGGCCGTCCGCACGGTCAGCTTGCGGTGGGTGCGCACACCGTCGTCCGTGGGGCGCAGCAGGGAGCGGCGGCCGTCCTCCGGGTCGCGCACCTTGTCGATGAGGGCCCGGCGGCCGAGCCTGCTGACGACCTCGGCGACCGTGGACCGGTCGAGGCCCACCCGCTCCCCGACCGTGCGCTGGTCCATGCCGGGTTCGGCGACCAGCGCGTTCAGGACCGCGAACTGCGGTGAGGTGATCTCCTCGGAGACCATCGTGTTCCACAGCAGGTAGTGCGCCTGCTGCAGTCGCCGGGCGAGGTGCCCGGGGTGGGTGGAGAGGTCCACCGCGGCCATGTCCGCTCCTGGGGTCGTCTGCCTGAGCGCGCAGAATTTCGTTGGTGTACTGACGATACAGCCCGACGCCCACCCTGTCTCCAGCTTGTCGATACGGCCTCCACCTGCTGTTTTCCCGCACCTCTTGACGGCATGACCAGCGAGTGGCAGCGTGAGGGAAACCTCGCCGAAATACTCAGTGCCCTGAGTAATCGCGCACGGAACACGCACAGAGCACGCTTGGAAGACGCTCGGAAGAGATGGGGCTTCACGGATGGACAAGGTGGTCGCCACGGCCCTGGAGGCGGTGGCTGATGTGCCGGACGGTGCGTCGCTCGCGGTGGGTGGTTTCGGGCTGAATGGTGTGCCGAACGGGCTGATCCAGGCGTTGTACGAGCGCGCGGTCTCGGGCCTGTCGGTGGTGTCCAACAACTGCGGTGCCATGGAGTCGGGTCTCGCGGTACTGCTCGCGGCGGGCCGCATCGCCCGCGTCACCGGCTCGTACATCGGTGCGAACAAGGAGTTCGCCCGCCAGTATCTGGCGGGTGAGCTGGAAGTGGAGCTGATCCCGCAGGGCACGCTCGCCGAGCGGCTGCGCGCCGGCGGCGCCGGCATCCCCGCCTTCTTCACTCCGGCCGGCGTCGGCACCCAGGTCGCCGAGGGCGGACTGCCCTGGCGCTACGACGGTTCCGGTGGCGTCTCGCTGGCCTCACCGCCGAAGGAGGTACGGGAGTTCGACGGCACGGAGTACGTGCTGGAGCGCGGTATCCGCACCGACTTCGCGCTGGTCAGGGCAGCCAAGGGTGACCGGCACGGCAACCTCGTCTTCAACAAGTCCACCCGGAACTTCAACCCGCTCGCCGCCATGGCCGGCCGGATCACCGTCGCCGAGGTGGAGGAACTGGTCGAGCCCGGCGAGATCGACCCGGACGCCGTGCACCTGCCGGGCATCTTCGTCCAGCGCGTGATCGCGCTGACGCCCGGGCAGGCGGCCGACAAGAAGATCGAGCAGCGGACGGTGAGCAGCTGATGGCCTGGACACGTGAACAGATGGCCGCCCGTGCCGCCCGTGAGCTTGAGGACGGGCAGTACGTGAACCTGGGGATCGGGTTGCCGACGCTGATCCCGAACTATCTTCCGGCTGGGGTGGAGGTGGTTCTGGAGTCGGAGAACGGCATCCTGGGCACCGGCCCCTACCCGACCGACGACCAGGTCGACCCCGACCTGATCAACGCGGGCAAGGAGACGGTGACCGTGCTGCCGGGCGCCTCCTTCTTCGACTCGGCGCTGTCCTTCGGGATGATCCGGGGCGGGCACATCGATGTGGCCGTGCTGGGGGCGATGCAGGTCTCGGCGGGCGGGGACCTCGCGAACTGGGCGATCCCGGGCAAGCTGATCACCGGGATCGGCGGCGCCATGGACCTCGTGCACGGGGCCCGCACGGTCATCGTGGTCATGACGCACACCGCGAAGGACGGCTCTCCGAAGATCCTGGAGCAGTGTGAACTCCCGCTCACCGGCAAGGCGTGTGTGAACCGGGTCATCACCGATCTGGGTGTTCTCGATGTCACCACGGACGGGCTGGTGCTCGTCGAGACCGCGCCGGGTGTCACGGCCGAGGAGATCGTGACGAAGACCGCCGCGAAGGTCCGCATCCCCGACGAGCTCACCGAGGAGATCCAGCCATGAGCAGCGTGAGCCGTCTCAAGGACGTCTACATCGTCGACGCCGTCCGCACCCCGATCGGCCGCTACAACGGCGGCCTCTCCTCGGTGCGCCCGGACGACCTCGGCGCCCACGCCATCCGCGCACTCCTCGCCCGTACGCCCGGCCTGGACCCCTCGCGCATCGAGGACGTCTACTTCGGCAACGCCAACGGCGCCGGCGAGGAGAACCGCAACGTCGCCCGCATGGCCGCCCTCCTCGCCGGCCTGCCCACCTCCGTCCCCGGAGTCACGGTCAACCGCCTGTGCGCCTCCGGCCTCGAAGCCGTGATCCAGGCAACCCGCGCCATCGCCCTCGGCGACGCCTCCATCGCCCTCGCGGGCGGCGTCGAGTCGATGACCCGCGCCCCCTACGTCCTGCCCAAGAACGACCGCCC
>NZ_JBSFDA010000112.1:0-33044 GCF_053593675.1 Streptomyces sp. NPDC002156
AGTTCTTTCTGTAGATCCCAACTCGCGTTCCCTACTCGTGTCTCTTCCGCTCTCCAGGCGTGGTGATGCGCCCGGTGCTGTAACGCGCCGGGGGCCCGACGCACCCAGGAGACGTGATGCGCGTGGTGCCGTGGCTTACCGAGGTGTGGTGACTCGCCGGGGCGTCGTGACGCACCCGGGCGCCGTGACCGGCCCACGTGGCGTGGCCCATCCACGTGCGGTGACGCGCCTGGTGCCGTGCGCGCCGGGGCATGGTGACGCACCCCGCGCCCCGACCCATCCAGTGCCGTGACGCGCCGAGCGTCGTCGCGTACGTCGTCTTCAGTCCCTGCGGGCCACCAGGCGGTACGCGTTGGAGACGCCGAGGCGGTGGGAGAGGGGGCGGACGGCGAAGCGGTCCAGGAGGGTGGCCAGGATCAGGAGCGGGACGCCGGCCAGCAGCAGGAGTCCGCGTAGGGTGCGGCGCCAGGTGTTCGGGGGGTGCGGGAGCCATGGGAGGTTGTCGCGTGGGGTGGCGTTGTCCAGGGCCAGCCAGGCCGCGGCGAGCAGGTCCACCGGGTCGTGCGGCTCCGCGTGTTGCTCCAGGACGACCGTGAAGCCGAGGTCGGTGAGGCGTCGGCGGAGGTTGTCGACGGGGACGAAGTGCAGGTGCTGGGGCTGGAGCCAGGGCAGCCACCAGCGGCCGAGGAGACGGGCGTACCGGCTGTCTGGGTCCGGGACCTCGATCACCACGTGGCCGCCGGGTCGGATCGCCTGCCGGGCGGCCTCCAGCTCGCGCGGGGGCTCGGTGCTGTGCTCCAGGTAGTGGAACATGCTGACGACGTCGTAACGGGCGGCGAGTTCGGGGGCCAGCTCGGTGAAGCTCCCCCGGTAGCCGCGCTCGACGCGCCCCGCCTGCTCGGCGAGTTCGGCGCCGTCGGTGAAGTCGAGCCCGTCGAAGGTCGTGCCGGTGTGGACATTCCGGGCGGCCTCGCAGAAGTGACCGTGGCCGGTGCCGACATCGAGCCAGGTCTTCGGCGCGTCGTCGAAGGGGAGCAGGGCCCGGGCCCGCTGCTCGTACATCTTCGTGCGGCCCGCGAAGGTGTTGCCGAGCTGCTTCTCGCCGAGTCCGTCGTAGAAGTCGCGGTAGTAGAACTCCAGCCCGGCGGCGCTGAGCCGGGGGTTCTGGAAGGTGTGCCGACAGTCCTGGCAGCGGTCGAGCACGAACCGTCCGGGCTTGTGCTGGATCAGGTCGGTGGTTCGAAGACGCGTCTCCAGGCGGGCCGAGCCGCACCAGGGGCAGGTGGTGCGCGGGGGTTCGAAGAAGCGGTCGAGCCCGAAGGCCAGGTCGGCCTGGTAGGTGGGCCGGAGGGCGGCGACCTGCTCCGCCTTGTCATCACCCTTGCTCTTGCCCGTGTCATCGCCCTTGCTCTTGCTCGTGCCATCGGCCTTGCTCTTGCCCTTGCCGTCGGCCTTGGCGTCGGACTTGCCCTCGGTCTGTGGCTCGTGCTCGTCGTCGCTCATGCCGTCGTCTCCTTCATGCCGTCTCAGGCCGTCTTCTCGGCGGGCGTGCCGATGGCGAGTCGCTCAAGATGCGTGGCCGCCGCGGAGGCACCCCCGGCGGCCCGGAACGCGGTACGGATCCGGCCCGCCGCGAAGCGGTAACCGGGCTCGTGCAGTACGGCGTCGATCGCGGCGCCCAGTTTCGGCGCGGTGACCCGCCCGAACCGCACCCGGATGCCCGCCCCGGCCTCGACGACCTGACCGGCGACCACGGGCTGGTCGTCCCGGATGGGCGCGACGACGAGCGGCACCCCGTGCCAGAGCGCCTCGCACACGGTGTTGTGCCCGGCATGGCAGACGACGGCGTCGACCCGTTCGAGAAGCGGGAGTTGGGGGACGGAGGGCACGATCAGCACGCCCTTGTCCTCCCCGGCACAGTCGAGTGCTCCTGCCGGGTCGACGATGACCGTCTGCGTCCGGTCCGCCCGCTCGCGTGCGGCCGTCTGACACTCACTCAGGAACCTTGCTCCGACATCCGTGTTGGCGGTGCCGAGGGTGACGAGGACCGTCGGGCGGGCGGGGTCGAGCCAGTCCCAGGGGAAGCCGGGCAGGGCGGGCCGGTCGGCGACGGACGGGCCGACGTAGCGGATCTGGTCGCCGGTTCGGGCCTCCGGACCGACGAACTCCGGTGTGCTGAAGGCGAGTACGAGGTGCGGGGAGAACCGTGGATCGGCGGCACCGGGGCTGCCGATCCGTTCCCGGATGCCGCCCAGCAGCTCGTTCAGCCACTCCTCGACCTTGGGCATGCCGGAGAGTACGTCGGTGAACTCGGCGGAGGTGGTGGCCGAGGTGGCCCAGGGCAGACCCAGCCGCTCGGCGACGAGGCCTCCGGCCAGGGCCTGTTGGTCGGCGACGACGACGTCCGGCCCGAACTCCCGTACGGCGGCGGCGACTCCGGGGGCCATCTCCTCGGCGAGCGGGGCGAGGAAGCGTTCCCAGAGGAACTTCAGCGCCTCGGGTCCGCGCAGCTCCGGCGGACGTACGCCGTCCCCCGAGCCGGGGACGGGCCCCGCACACGGGAAGACGGTGGCGTCCGCTCCGGCAAGCCTGCGCACCAGCTCCGGATCGGCGCACGCCCAGGCCGACTCGTGCCCGAGCGCGGCGAGTTCGGCGGCCACCCCGACGGCCGGGTTGATGTGCCCGACCAGCGGCGGCACGACGAACAGGAACCTGGAACGGCTCACCGCGCGTCCGCCCCCGCCAGCTCGACCGGAACGGGGCCGGCGGAGCCGTGGATGAGCGACAGGATGTGCCCGCCGACCGTCCCCGACGCCTCGACGAGCACCGAGTGTTCGTGCCCCGGTACGACGACGGTCCGGCAGTCGGGCAGCAGCGCCTCCAGCCAGGGCGCGTGCTCGGCGAGGTCGGAGTCACCCCCGTACAGACCAAGTACCGGGCAGCGTACGGAACTTATCTCGTCCTCGGTCAGGACGCGGCTGGCCGGGATGTCCTGGGCGAGGGTCGTCTCGCGGGCCAGCCGGGCGGCGCCCTTGGCCAACCGGGCGGTGTTCTGGCTGCGGTTGGCGGTGATCCAGGCGATGGCGTCGGCCTCGTTGTGGGCGAGTTCGTGCATGACCCGGCCGAGGATGCCGTCGAGTTTGCCCGCCCAGGCGGCGGTTGCCGGTTCCGACTCGATGAGGGAGACGCTCGCGGCGCGCTCGGGGTGGCGGGCCGCGTAGCCGAACGCGACTGTCCCGCCGTAGGAGTTGCCGACGAGATGGACCGGGCCGGTCACCTCCAACCGGTCGAGGAGGGCCTCCAGGTCGTCGATGTTGTCGTCGAGGGTGTAGCCGGTCGCGGGGCGGGTGGAGCGGCCGTGGCCGCGCAGGTCGTACATGACGACGTCGATGCCGGAGGCGGCGAACGCCGGTGCCACGGTGAAGTAGTAGCTGGCCAGGCTGTCGGTGAGCAGGCCGTGCACGAGTACGGCGGTGGCGGTGACCGGCCGTTCGCCGCGCGGCCCGATGCGCTGGGCGTGCAGTCGCAAACCGTCCCCGATGTCGACGATCGCCATGGTCAGCCCGCCTCCGCCGCTTTGAGACTGGCGACGACGTGCTCGACGAGCCGCCCGACGGTGAGTTCGATGATCTCGTCGAACTCCATCCCGGCCAGGAACTCGGCGAAGTTGACCCGGTTGCCGTACTTCTCCTCCAGCAGCCCGGCCAGGGTCACCAGGTCGATGCTCTCCAGCTCCAGGTCGCGGTTGAAGGTGGTGTCCATACGGATCTCGACGTCGTCGAGGCCGTACTCGTCGAGGAGGGTCGCGAGCATGCCCGCGATGTCGGCGAGCACGGCCTCCTCGTCGGCGGTCCCGATCTTCTGCCCGTTGAGGCTCATAGCTCCAACTCCCTTTCCTCTACTGCCTCTACTGCCTCTATTGCTTCTGCTGTGGCTGATCCGGTCGTCCAGGCGACGACGTACTCCCTCTCCGGCAGTCCGGGGGGATTGCCGGTCCGCTCGTGGTGCACGGTGTAGGCGGGCGCGAGCCGCCCGGAGACCAGCAACCTGTCGGCGGCCGGCACTTCCCGTACGACGAAGTCCCGTGGCCTGCCCCCGAATCCGGTGCCCTCCGCCTTCGCGACCGCTTCCTTGGCGGCCCAGAACCGGGTGAACCAGAGCGCCTCGGACTCGCCGGTGGCGACGGACTGGGCGCGGAGGAGGGCGAGTTCGGCAGGGTTGAGGGCGGTGGCGAAGGTCGAGGCGTCGCGGTCGACGACTTCCTCGATGTCGATACCGGGACCGGTGCCTGGGGCGGCATCGGGCCGGCGCGGCCGTACGATCGCCACCCCCGCCTCGGCCCGGTGGGCGAGCGAGATGTCCAGCGGGGGCAGGGTCCGGCCGTGCAGCCCGGTGACGTACGGCCGCCCGGACGGGTCGTTGTGCACGCGGATCTCGGCCGGGAACACGTCCCCTTCCCCCTCCTGCTCCCAGAGCCACCGCCGGACGGCGTCCTTGGCCGCGATCCGGCCGAGCAGCCACTGCCGACGACCACGCGGCGCGTGCCGCTCGTACAGCGAACGCTCCTCTCCGCCAAGGGAGTTGCGCATGATGAGGTCACGGGAGGCGAGGTCGGGCCAACGCTCGTGGAGTAGCACCCAGGCACCCGGCCGACCCTCGGAGAGGGTGTTGCGCTCGGGGAAGCGTTCGACGGGCCGGGTCTGCGGGTCGTTGTCGAAACGCCGGTCCTGCCAGCCGCTGAGCACGGCCCAGACCCGGCCGCCGACGGTGAGTTGAACGTCGGCTTCGAGGAAGGTGTCGGTGAGTGTCGTGATCCGTACGAAGCAGTCGACATCGGTGCCGGGGGTGGGATGAGCCCCGTAGAACCGCATCTCCCGCATGCCCACCGGAAACACGACCGTCCGCGCGGTGCGAGTCGCCATGATCCAGTACCCGAGGATCTGCCCGACGTTGTCGAGAAGGGACCCGGGCGCGGGCGGCGTGGTGATGACTCCCCGCACGTGCGACTCCCCCATCGCGGTCAGCTCGGTGACCCCCTGGAACGCCGGTCCGTGGAACATCCAGCGCTCGGAGTAGAGCTGAGCGGCGGTGTGGTCGGGGGCGCGTTCGGTGGAGGGGGCGATGGGCCAGGGGGCGGGCCGGGTCGCGGGGTCCGGATACGCCGGGGCGAGTTCGACGGTGGCTCGGGCTCGGGGGCCGAAGGAGACGGCACGGTGGGTGGGGGTGGTGGGGACGGGGGTGACTGTCACGTCCACGTCGAGGGACGGGGTGGCGGTGAGCCACTGATCGAACCGGGCGTTGTGAACGGCGACGGCTATGGGCGGGGGCCCGGGTTCTGTCTGCTGAGCCGTCTCCGCTGCTTCCGCTGCCTCCGCCGCTTCCATGATGTGCTGCACGATCGTCGTCGCCGGGACAACCGGCCAACGGTCGGCGACGTCCGGCCAGCCGGGGCGCTGCGGGAAGAAGCAGTGGTCGAGGAGGTACGGCATGGTGTCCGGGGATACGTGGACCGTGGTGCGCCAGGAGGGCGGGGTGGGCTCGGTGGGTTGGGGTGGAGGGAGCGGTCGTCGGCCGGGGGTGGTGGAACGGAGGTGCGGGGCCGGGGACAGGGGTGCGGGCGCGCGGAGGCCCTGAGCAGAGTGGGGCACGCCGGCCGGAGTGGTGGTGGGCGGCGCGGACAGCCCGGTCGGCGTGGCGAAAGCCTGTCGGAATGCCCCGGTGAGTGCGGCGCCCGCCAGGTCGGCGGGGTCGGCAGGCCGGGCCGGGCCGGGGGTTCCGGCCGGGCCGACGGTCGAGGGGGTCCCGGCGGTCCCGGGGATCCCGGAGTCCCCAGCAGGGCCGCCCGAGTCTCGAGCGGCGCCGCCCGCGTAGTTCGCAGCGGCACCAGGTCGGCGACCGGCCGCGCCGATCAGCTCGGCGGCGGTGTCCGCCGTCTCCCGCAGCAGGGCGCGGAGTTCGGCGGCGGCCGGGAAGCGGCCCGCGAGGGCGTCCAGCGGTGATGTCAGTCCGGTAGTGCCCGGGAGGCCGGTAGCACCGGACGACTCCGAGGCGCCCAACGCCCTTGCGGAACTCGCCTGTTGAGACAGCATTGGCATCGAGGCGGCGTCCAACTGCGACGTCAGCCCGTCGGCGCCGTGGAGGCCGGCAGCACGGGACATCTCCGTGGCCCCCAACATCCCTGCGGCATACGTCCGTTGAGCCGGAACCGGTGACGGACCGGCGCCCGGCGGTGCAGCCGGAGCTCCCGTGGGCGAAGGCCCCGTGAAACTCCGCCCAGGACTCAGTTCCGCGCGCAGTCCGGCGAGCGTCCCCTCGTCGAGGGAGACGAGGGCGCCGCCCAGGTCCAGCCGGACCGGCGGACGGGTCGACGGCCGGTCCCCCCGCACGGGGCTTCCGGCGCCGGCCGGTTCCGTGGAGCGGTCGGAGGGACCGGCGACGTGGGGAGCGGCGGCGTTGCCGGTGGTCTCGCTCCTGGCGGGCGACGGCAGCGCCGGTGTCGTCGCCCGCCCCGTCACCCACAACGCCGTTGCCACGCGACGGAGTTGCGCGAGGCCGCCGCGGTGCGGGGAGTTGGCGGCCACGACCAGATGATCGTGCCCGGACAGCGTGTCGCCGATGAGGGAGCCGAGTTGGCCGGTGCCGACCTGGATGAAGGTCCGGTGTCCGGCCGCGTACATCGTCTCGACCAGCTGCCGGAAGCGCACCGGTTCCAGCAGATGCCGTACGAACAGTTCACGCACCGCCGATTCGCCCGACGGGAAGGGCGCCGCCGTCGTCCCCGACCAGACCGGAACCGTCGGTGGCTGGAGCTTGAAGCTGCTCGCGGCCTGCTCGATCGGGGCCAGATACGGCGCCAACATCGGTGTGTGGAAGCCTGATTGGAAGGGCAGCACCTGGCTCAGCACACCCCTCGCACGGAACGCCCGTACGAACTCGTCGACCGCGGCCTCCGGACCGCACACCATCGACTGGTTCGGCGCGTTGTCGTGCGAGAGCACGATTCCGGCGTCCGCCCAGCCCTCCTCTGCGAGTGCCGTGAGGACCCGTTCGGCGGGTGCGCCGATCGCCCCGAAGGCCAGCCCCGGCACGGTCACCGAGTCGGGATCGAAGGTCGCCATGAAGGCGCCGACCTCGTCGCCGTCGTACAGCCCGGCGGCCGCCATGGCCGTCCATTCGCCCACGCTGTGCCCGGCCACCGCGTCCGGGACGACGCCCATGCGGCGCAGCGCCCGGTCGAGCAGCAGCCCGACCCCGACGACCCCGAACCCGTGCCGGCCGACGTCCCCGACCTCGGCCCGTTCGTCACCGGCCACCAGTACGCCGTCCAGGCCGAAGTGCGCGGCGATGTCGTCGACGCGGGGGTCGAAGTCGCCCTCCAGGCCCGGGAAGACGAAGGCAAGCCCTCCCAACTCCCCTCCCCGCACGGCCTTTTCCGCCCGTAGCGGCTCCGGGCGGAACCAGACATCGCTACGCCCGTGCCACGCCCGCCCCTTGGCGACCGCCCGGCGCGCCAGCGTGAGCCGCTTCGCGGTCGGGTCGACGATCCCGAGCCGGGTCGGTCCGGCCTGCGGATGCGTACGGGTGGCGTCGAGGCCGGCGGCGAGTACGGCCGTGTCGTCCGCGTCGAGGAGGGCGGCGAGGCCCTCGGGGGTGTCGGCGGCGAGCAGCAGGACACGCTCGGGCTCGACGACGGTCACCGAGGGCTCGGTGGCCGGTGACGCGGGGGTCGATGGCGCGGGGGTCGATGGCGCGGGGGTCGATGGCACAGCGGCCGATGGCACGGGCGCCGGTGACACAGCAGTCGACGGCACGAGCGCCGACGAGCCGCGTACCGAAGCCCCAGGGGTCGCCGCGGCCCCCCTCGCCCGCACCCCCGGCGCCTCCTCCAGCACCACATGCGCGTTGATCCCGCCGAACCCGAACGCGTTCACCGCAGCCCGCCGCACCGGCTGCTCGGCCGTCGTCTCCCAGGGCGCCGCCCTGTCCAGCGGGCGGAAGCGGGTGGCCGCGAGGGCCGGGTTCGGGTCGTCGCAGTGGAGGGTGGGGAGGAGCATGCCGTGGTGGACGGCGAGGGCGGCCTTGACCAGGCCGGCCACCCCGGCCGCGGGCATGGTGTGCCCGATCATCGACTTCACGGAGCCGATCACCGCCGTACCGCCACTGCCACCCGCGTCCTCCGCCGGCCCGAACACCTCAGCCAGCGTGGTCAGTTCGGCCGCGTCTCCGGCGGGGGTCGCCGTGCCGTGGGCTTCGAGGAGG
This sequence comes from Streptomyces sp. NPDC002156, assembly GCF_053593675.1. Taxonomy (NCBI): domain Bacteria; kingdom Bacillati; phylum Actinomycetota; class Actinomycetes; order Kitasatosporales; family Streptomycetaceae; genus Streptomyces; species Streptomyces sp. NPDC002156. The sequence continues at coordinate 8,260 of NZ_JBSFDA010000112.1, forward strand.
CCCAGCGAGCCGGGCTCGGCGGGGTCGAGTCCGGCGGCGCGCCAGGCCTGGCGTACGGCGTGGGTCTGGCCGCCGGGGTCGGGGTTGACGAGCCCGGCGGCGCGGCCGTCGCTGGCCACGCCGGTGCCCCGGATGACTGCGTAGATCCGGTCGCCGTCGCGCTCGGCGTCCGCGAGGCGCTTCAGGACGACCACGCCGGTGCCCTCACCGATGAGGATGCCGTCGGCGCCCCGGTGGAAGGGGCGGATGCGCTGACTGGGCGAGAGGGCGCGGAGCTGCGAGAAGACGCTCCACAGAGTGATGTCGTGGCAGTGGTGGACCCCGCCCGCAAGCATCAGGTCGCAGCGGCCCGAGGCCAGTTCGTTCACCGCCTGGTCCACAGCCACCAGCGAGGAGGCACAGGCCGCGTCCACGGTGTACGCCGGTCCGCGCAGGTCGAGCCGGTTGGCAACCCGGGAGGCGGCGAGGTTGGGCACGAGCCCGATCGCCGACTCGGGGCTGTCCGGACCGAGGCGATCCGTGAACGCCGTACGGACGCGGTCGAGTTGGGCGGGATCCAGGTCCGGCAGCAACTCCCCGAGCGTGCGGACGAGTTGGCCCGCCGTACGGACCCGCTGGTCGAGCCGGACCAGGCCGGGGGTGAGATAGCCACCCCGGCCGAGGATCACGCCGATCCGGTGCCGGTCGGGCAGCCAGCCGGTCAAGTCCCCGCGTCCCTCGCCTCCTTGCTGCGTGTCGGCGAGAGCTGCGGCGGACACATTGAGGGCGATCAGCTGGTCGGGCTCGGTGCCGGACACGGAGTTCGGCATGATCCCGAACCGGGTGACCTCCACCTCCGCCAGCTCGTCCACGAACCCGCCGCGCCGGCAGTACACCTGGTCGGCGACGGCCCGGTCACCGGCGGAGTCCGGCCGGTAGTAGGCGTCCGCGTCCCAACGCCCGTCCGGTACCTCGGTGATGGCGTCCGTACCGGCGAGCAGGTTGCGCCAGTAGGCGTCGAGGTCGGCGGCGCCTGGCAGCAGCACCGACATGCCCACGATGGCCACGGGCGTCGCCGTACCGTCCGCCGACTGCAGATGACGATGGTGACGTTCCGTCATGTCGGTTACCAGCCCGACGAGGTGTAGACGACGGCGCCCGCCGACTCCTCGCCCCAGGCCAGTTCACGGAGCAGCGCGGCCGTGCCCTCCTCCGGGTCGATGAGCCTGACCCCGCGCCGGGCGTACTCGCGCCCTAGTTCGGGGGTGACCATGCCGGTGTGACCGCCGGTCGGCGCCCAGGGCCCCCAGTGCACGGTCAGGGCCCGCTGTCCGCTCCGGGCCGCCCAGGCGGCGCCGAGGCTCTGGAGGGCGTCGTTGGCGGCAGCGTAGTCGACCTGGCCCCGGTTGCCGAGGACGGCGGAGATGCTGCCGAACAGGACGGCGAAGGAAGGGCTGTTGGGGAGTTGCTCCAGTGCGGCGAGCAGGGTTTCGGCGCCGCTGGTCTTCGTCCCGTACACGCGCTGGAAGGACTCGGTGGTCTTCTCGGCGATGAGCCGGTCCTCGATGACCCCGGCCGCGTAGACGACCCCGTCGAGGCGGCCGTGTTCGGCGTGGATCTCCTTGACTGCCTGGAGCGCCGCGTCCTGTTCGCGGAAGTCGACGGAGTGGTAGCGGGCCGGGCTGCCGAGGGCCTGGAGTTCGTCGAGGGTGGCGGTGATCTCCCGCTGGGCGAGCAGGAGTTCGGCCTCGCGATTGATCTCTGCGGGCTTCAGTCCGCCCCGGGCGGCGAGCACCGCGCGCAGTTCGGCCTGGGTACGGGCGGCTGCCGTGGCCGCGTCCTCCGGGCCCTCCGGTGCGGGGGTCCGGCCGAGCAGTTCGATCCGGCAGCGGGAGGCGGAGGCCAGCGCGGCGGCGAACTTCGCGGTGATGCCCCGCGCCCCGCCGACGAGCAGCACCACACTGTCGCGGTCCAGCCCGACAGCGGCGGCCTCGGCGGCACCCTCCCCGGCGGGTCCGGCTCCGGTGGTGCCGAGGGCGCCCAGCGGGGTCTCGACCAGCTCAAGTCCATGGCGTCCAGCGGCAGTTCGCAGGACGACCGGGGTCCGGTCGGAGGCGAGCAGCTCGGCGAGCAGGGCATCGGCGACGGCACCCGCACCTGCCTCGCCCGCCCCGAGGTCGATGATCCGCGCGTCCGTCTCCGGGTACTCCCGGGCGACCGTCCGGAAGAGCCCGTGCAGCCCCGCCGACCTCAACTCGCCCTCGTCCGGGGCGCCTTCCCCGGCCACCCGCACCGCGAACAGCCAGCGCGGACCGAGCCCGAGGGCCGCCTTGAACACAGGGAACGCGTCAGGCAGCACGGCAGGCCTGGACGCGGCCAGCGGATCGAGGAACAGCACCCCATCGACAGGCCCGTCGGCCTCGGTCAGCAGATGCTCGGGGCCGAGGGCCACCGCGTCGGCGCCATGCCCGACGAGCCGCGCCACGACCTCCCGGGCCACCGCACCCCCGTCGTCGTCACCGAGAACCACGAACCGCTTGCCGCCGAGCACGGCGGCGAAGTCGGCGTCCCCGTCCTGCTGCTCCAGCAGCACAGGCCTCAACTGGAACCGCTTCGGCGCCTCACCGACGACCTCGGGGGCCGCGTCGGCCACCGGCTCCTCGGCCCCCTGGGCTTCGGCGCCCGGCCCAGTGAGCCGCGCCGCCAGCCACCCGGTGACCGAGGCCGCCGTACGAGCCTTGGCGAGGTCCTCCAATTCGGCATCGTCGAGCGCGGTGATGTCACCGCCGCCCCCGACCCCGAGCCGCTGGGCCAGCTCACCGGCGATCTCGGCCCGCTTGATCGAGTCGATGCTGAGATCGGCCTCCAGATCGAGATCCGGCTCAATCATGTCCACGGGGTATCCGGTGCGCTCACTGATGATCTCCAGCACCACACCCAAAACATCCGCCTCCAAGAACCCCGCCGCGGCAGAAGCAGGAGCGGCAGCAAGTGCAGGCGTGGACACGGCCGTTGTGGTGAGCCGCGCCGCGAGCCACCCGGTGACCGCAGCCGCCGTACGGGCCTTGGCCAGGTCCTCCAACTCGGCGTCACCGAGCGCGGTGATGTCCGCACCCGCACCCCCGACCCCGAGCCGCTGCGCCAACTCACCGGCGATCTCGGCCCGCTTGATGGAGTCGATACTGAGATCGGCCTCCAGATCGAGATCCGGCTCGATCATGTCCACCGGATACCCCGTGCGCTCACTGATGATCTCCAGCACCACACCCAAAACATCCGCTTCCGTGAAACCCACGGCGGCGGGGGCCGGAACGGGAGCGGGTACGGCGTAGAGCGCGGGCGGATATGTGGGCGCGGGTACCGGGACCGTTTGCACAGGCACGGGCTCCGGTGCCGCCGCCGGGCCGGGTATCCACTGCCCGGGCGCCGCGCCGAAGTACGTGAGGAGTACGTCCCGTTGGGCGGCGACCATCTCCCGGCTGGTGCGGAGGAACTCGGAGATCAGCGCGTCCCTGCCGTCGGCCCCGGGAGCCCCGCCCTGGTGATTCGCGGTCACTGTCGTCGTCTCCAGTACGCGTCGGGCCGGTGCGAGGGCACCGGGGAGGAGGTCGCCGGCGGCGGTGCGGACCAGGTGGCCGTCGACCGTCCAGCCGGGCCGCTTGGGCGCCTTGGTCCGGGTCGCGTCGACGGCGTCGCGCCCGTGGAACAGCCAGCCGGTGCGCACCGGCAGCCCCGCGACGGCCAGTTGGGCCAGCGCGTCGAGCCAGCCGCGCAGTCCGCTCTCGGGACGCGGTTCGCAGGCGACCGTGCGGTGCGGGCGGTCGCCGAGGATCTGGCCGACCAGCCTGGTCAGTACGGAACCGGGCCCGGCCTCGACGAAGATCCGGGCGCCCGCCTCGTACATGGCCTCGATCTGGGCGACGAAACCGACGGGGGCGCCGATCTGGGCGGCGAGTTCGGCCCGTACCGCGTCGGCGTCGGTGCCGTACGGGGTGGCCGTGCGGTTCGACCAGACCGTGAACTCGGGTGCGTGGACGGGCTGCCCCGCCAGTGCCGTCGCGAAGCGTTCCCCCGCCCCGGCGACCAGCGGGCTGTGGAAGGCGCAGGCGACGGGGATGCGCTTCGCGCCGAGCCCGGCGGCACGCAGCAGCCGTACAGCTGCCTCGACCGCCTCCGTCGGGCCCGAAATCACCGTCTGCTTCGGCGAGTTGTGGTTGGCGACGACGACCGAGGCGGGCGCTTCGGCGGCACGCAGGGCCGCCACGACCTCCTCGGCACCCGCCGCCACCGCCGCCATGGTGCCCGGGTCGTCGCCGTTGGCCTCGTCTGCGGCCGAGAGGATCGCGGTCGCTCGTTCCGCGCTCAGCGCGAGGAGGGCCTCCGGGTCGAGGGCGCCGGCCGCGCTGAGGGCGACGAGCTCGCCGTAGCTGTGCCCGGCGGCCATGTCCGGGCGTACGCCCGCCGTGGTGAGCAGGGCGTGTGCGGCGAGGCCCGCGATGCCCAGGGCCGGCTGGGCGACCCGGGTGTCGGTGAGGGCGGTGTGCTGGCGGTCGCGGGTGGTGTCGTCGAAGGCGGTGGGCGGGTAGAGGGCGTCGGCGTGGTCGCGGCCGAGCTCCAGGTAGTACTGGAGTTCGGGCAGAGCGACGAACACGTCGGCGAGCATCCCGGTCCGCTGGCTGCCCTGTCCCGGGAAGAGGAAGGCAACCTGGCCGGAGACCTCATCCGGGGCCTGGGCAGCGAGATGGATGCCCGCGCGCGGGTCGTGCTCCCCCGCCAGCACCCGCCGCAGCTGACCGACGAGCCCCTCCGTGTCCGTCGCCACGACCGCCACCTGTACGGGGTCGTGCCGGGCGTCGGAGCGGCGGGAGGCGGCGAGTGCGAGGTCGCGCAGCCGCCAGGCGGACTGCTCGTCCTCCGCCGCCTTCAGTACGTCCTCGATGGCGCGCCGCGCCCCCGCCGGATCGGCCGCCCGGAACGTGAACAGCTCGGCGGGCCAGGCGTCGAGGCCGTGGACGGGCGGTGCGGAGTCCGCGTACGCCTCAAGCACCACATGGAAGTTGGTGCCGCCGAAGCCGAACGCGCTGAGCCCCGCGACACGTTCTCCCGCCGGAGCCGCCCAGGGCCGTGCCTGGTCGTGGAACGCGAACGGGCTGCTGCCCTCCTCCCAGGCGGAGTTGGGCTTGCTGACGTGCAGGGTGGGCGGCTTGACCCCGGTGTGCAGGGCGAGCACGGTCTTGATGAGCCCGGCAAGGCCCGCGGCGCACTTGGTGTGCCCGATCTGGGATTTCACCGAACCGAGCGCGACCGCACCGGACTTGGCCCCGGCCTCGCTGAACACCTCGCTGAGGATGGTGAGTTCGGTGCGGTCGCCGACCACGGTCCCGGTGCCGTGCGCCTCGACGAGCCCGACCTCGGCGGGCGAGACACCCGCGTTGCGGTACGCCCGCTGCAGCGCGGCCCGCTGGCCCTCGGGCCGGGGAGCCGTCAGCCCGAGCGAGCGCCCGTCGCTGGAACTGCCGACGCCCTTGATGACGCCATAGATCTGGTCGCCGTCGCGCTCGGCGTCGGCCAGCCGCTTCAGGACGACACACGCGACGCCCTCCCCCAGCGCGATTCCGTCCGCCGAGCTGTCGAAGGCGCGCGACCGCCCGGTCGGGGACAGGGCGTGCACGGAGGAGAAGAGCACGTAGTCGTTGATGCCGTTGTGCAGGTCGGCGCCGCCGCACAGCACGACGTCGCTGGTCCCGCCGACAAGTTCCTTGCAGGCCACGTCGACGGCCGCCAGGGACGAGGCACAGGCCGCGTCGACCGTGTAGTTGGCGCCACCGAGGTCGAGCCGGTTGGCGATCCGGCCCGAGATGACGTTGGCGAGCATGCCCGGGAAGGAGTCCTCGGTCAGCTTCGGCAGCTGGTCCACGAGCCCGTCCGGCACCTTGCCGTAGTACGAGGGCAGTACGGCCCTGAGCGTGCCCGCGTTGGACAGGTCGCTGCCCGCCTCCGCGCCGAAGACGACCGAGGTGCGCGAGCGGTCGAACTCCCGCCCCCGCTCGCCGTATCCGGCGTGCGCCAGGGCCCGCCGGGCGGCTTCGAGGGCCAGCAGCTGGACGGGCTCGATGCTGCCGAGCGAGGTGGGCGGAATGCCGTACGACAGCGGGTCGAAGGGGATACGGGGCAGGAAGCCGCCCCACTTGGACGGCGTCACGCCACCGTCGCCGTCCGCCGCCGAGTAGTGCACGGCGGGGTCCCAGCGGTCGGCCGGCACCTCGCCCACCGCGTCATGGCCGCCGAGGACGTTCGCCCAGAAGGCGGCGAGGTCGGGGGCGTCCGGGAACATGCAGGCCATGCCGACGACGGCGACGTCGAGAGGTGCGGGAGCCTCGGCCTCTTCGGGAGGACGCACCCCGAGCCGCTCCCGCAGCTCCGCCGCCCGTCCGGTGAGGAAGTCGGCGGCGCCGTCCGCCACGGAGTGGTGCAGCGCGTCGACGGTCGTGGTCGCCGAGCGCAGCACGGCCACCTCCCCGGCCATGAACATGCCCTCGGCGAGCTGCCGTTGCTCGTCCACGGCCGCCAACTCGCCGTCGGCGTCCCGCTCGATGCCCTTGCTGGCGATGCGGAGCCGTCCCACGTTGAGTCGCTCCAGCTGCTCCCAGATCTGCCGCTCGGGCGTCCCGTTCGCCCTCAACTCCGTCTCGAACTCGTGGTAGTTGTCGCTGAACGGGCTGGGCACGCACCGGGTGGCGTGACCGGGTGCCGTCTCCAGCAGCGCGGTGCCGGTCGCCTCGACGACCTGCTGCTGGAAGAGCGGCTGAACCGCTCCGCAGGCCACGGCCTCCTCGGTGAACAGGTAGGCGGTGCCCATCAGCACGCCGACGGCCGCACCGCGCGCGGTCAGCGGGGCGGCGAGTGCGGCGACCATCGCGGCCGACCGTTCGTCATGGACGCCGCCCGCGAAGAACACCTCGACCTGCTCGGCGGCATCCTCCCCGGCTGCCGCCGACCAGTCCTCGATGACGGCGAGTTGGGCCTCCCAGAGCGGAAAGCTGCCGCGCGGTCCGACATGCCCGCCGCACTCGGACCCCTCGAACACGAACCTGCGGGCCCCGGCCTCCAGGAACTGCTTCAGCAGCCCCGGCGACGGCACATGCAGGAAGGTCGCGATCCCGGCCCGCTCCAGCGCCTCGGCCTGGGCGGGCCGGCCGCCCGCGATGATCGCGTGCGTGGGCCGCAGCTCCCGTACGGCTTCGAGCTGGGCGTTGCGCATCTCCTCGGGCGCGAACCCGAGAACGCCGACACCCCAGGGCAGGCCGTCGGCGACGGCTTCCCGGGTCTCGGCCAGCATGGTCCGGGTCTGCTCACCGCTGGCGAGGGCCAGCGCGACGAACGGCAGCGCGCCACTCCCGGCGACGGCCGCGGCGAAGCGTGCCTGGTCGCTGACGCGGGTCATCGGCCCCTGGGCGATGGGCAGTTGAGTGCCGAGCGTCCGGCTCATCGGGGAACCGGTGCGCAGCGCACGTACGGGCTCGTCACCTCGTACGACGTCGTGGACGGCGTCGGTGAGGGCGCGGACCGTGCGGGCGGTGTCGGTCCAGCGGTCGGCGAAGCGGGCGGCGAGGAAGCCGTCCTGGCCGACGGGGAGGAGCTGGGTGCGCGGGTCCTGGGCGCCGAGCAGCGCCGCGACCGCCGCCGGATCGCCGGCCGGGACCGGCGGGGCGTCGGGGCCGCGCCGGTGCAGTACGCGGTGACCGGCCACGACGACGGTCTCGGAGCCGTCCATCGAGCGCAGCGCGGCGGCCGTGGCCTCCGGCAGCGAGGACTCGGCGAGGAGGGCGAGCTGGCTGTCGAGCACGACGCCCGCCGCTCCCCCGGCCACGGCGGCGGCCGCCGTACGGGGGCCGATGCCGCCGCGGGCCCAGACGGGGAGGTCGATGCCGGGTTCGGCGAGGAGGCGTTGCAGCAGGACGAAGGTGCTCAGCTCACCGATCCGGCCGCCGCCGTCGCTGCCCCTGGCGATCAGCCCGTGCGCGCCCGCGCGGACGGCTGCGAGGGCTTCCGCCAGGTCGGTGACCTCCACGAGGACACGGTGGTGGGCGGCGATCGCATCGGCAATCCACGGCCCGTCCGGGACATCGGAGGCGAGGATCACGGTGTCGGGGCCGCCGTCGCCCGCGAGTTCGGCCGGCTCGAGCCGGCAGTGGGGGCCGATCCGTACGCCGTACCGGAATCCGGAGCCGGGGGCGGCGAGGCGGCGTATTCGTGCCAGGGCGTCTCTGGCTCTGCGGTCACCGAGGCCCAGGTCGAGGACTCCCAACCCGCCGGCCCGGCTGACGGCGGCGGCGAGCCGGGCGTCCGGCTCACCGAAGGGGGTTACTCCGATGATCAGTTCAGAGGCGCGCACGGCAGACGTCATGATTCTCCGAAATATTCGGTGAAACTGCACGGTGGGGGTTTTGTGTGGCGCAGAAGCACTTCACTTCAGGGGGGAAACAACGGGAAGTTAGCGCCGACATTACTCACCAGTCAACATGGCGTGGAACGTTCCGTATGCGGCCGATTCCATTCGGCCAGCATCGATCGGTCACCCCAAGTCCCGAAAAACCGTCCAATTCCAATCAGTTGTGACGTCACCGCAGACCCGACATCACACCTCTTGACGTCAGGGTCCCGTCAGTTACACGGTTGAATTCACTTCTGCCTCATGCTTCGGAAACACGATCGGCGGGCTAAGTAAACCTTGTAAATTCTTCATGTACTTATCCGGCATTCCACGCCTCCTTCTCGAACAAGAAGCAGGACAGACCAGAACGAGCCGACCTCCCCGGCGGAAACCCGGGGAGGTCGGCTCGTTACGAGGGTCGAGCGGTCGTCAGGCCTTGGCCTCCGACACCTCGGGAGTGACGGTCTCCGGCGCCGGGGCGGCCTCCACCGGGCGGACCGGAATGAGGAAGGCGACGACCGCCGCCGCGAGGCCGACACCGCAGCCGATCATCATGGCGGCCCGGAATCCGGCCTCGGAGGGCAGCGCGAAGCCGCCGAAGTCGGTGGTCATCTGGGCCAGCACGACGCCGATGACGGCGGCCGAGACCGAGCTGCCGATCGAGCGCATCAGGGTGTTGAAGCTGTTGGCCGAGGCGGTCTCGGACTGCGGGACCGCGCCCATGATGAGGGCCGGCATGGCGCCGTACGCGAAGCCGACACCCGTGTTGCAGACGATGGTCACCACGAGCAGGGCCCAGGTGGAGCCGGAGCCGACGAGCGGCAGGGAGATGCCGTACCCGAGGGCGATGAACAGGCTGCCGACGGAGAGCGTGACCTTGGGGCCGCGGGCGGCGGAGAGCTTGGCGCCGATCGGCGACATGACCATCATCATGAGCCCGGCCGGAGCCATCCACAGGCCCATGGCGAGCATCGACTGGCCGAGCCCGTAGCCGGTCTCCTCGGGCAGCTGCATCAGCTGGGGGATGACCAGGGACTGGGCGTACATCGCGAACCCGACGAGGACCGAGGCCGCGTTGGTCATCAGCACCTGCGGACGTGCGGTCACCCGGAGGTCGACCAGCGGTTCGGTGTTGCGCAGCTCCCACCAGCCCCAGGCCAGCAGCACGACCACGGCGACGGCGAACAGCCCGAGGGTGGTGCCGCTGCCCCAGCCCCAGTCGGCGCCCTTCGAGACGGCCAGGAGGAGGCAGATCAGCGCGGTGCCGAGCCCGATCGCGCCGAGCAGGTCGAAGCGCCCGGCTGCGGTGTTCTCGCGCCCGGCGGGCACGAAGACCGCGATCAGCGTGGCGACGGCGGCGGCCAGCGCGGCCACGACCCAGAACAGCACCCGCCAGCTGGCGTTCTCGGCGATGGCCGCGGAGAACGGCAGCCCGAGCGCGCCGCCGACACCCATCGAGGCGCTCATGATCGCGATGGACGAACCGAGCTTCTCCGCCGGTACGACGTCCCGCAGCAGGCTGATGCCCAGGGGTACGACGCCCATGCCCATGCCCTGGAGTCCACGCCCGGCGATCATCGGGAGCACGGCGGAGGACAGCGCGCAGACGACGGAGCCGAGGATGAGCGGCACCAGCGAGACGAGCAGCATGCGCTTCTTGCCGTACATGTCGCCGAGCCGGCCGGCGACCGGGGTCACGACCGCCGCGGCCAGCAGGGTGGCGGTGATCACCCAGGAGGCGTTCGAGGCGGAGGTGTCGAGCAGGCTCGGCAGCTCCCCGATCAGCGGGACCACGAGGGTCTGCGTGATCGCGGCCACGATGCCGGCGAAGGCGAGGATGCCGACAACTCTGCCGGGGCCGGCGTCGGGCTTGGAACTGTCCACTGCGATTGCTCCTTCGTATCTTCTCGGGTCTTCCCGGGTCTTCACGGGGGATGTGCATCATGCACGAGAAGTGCATCATACATATCACTCGTGAACGCATTAACTTGGGACAGGGCCTGCCGAGCCGAAGGCCCGTTCAGGAGCCGAAGGCCGAAGGAAGCAGCCGCATGGACGAGCGCAGGGAAAAACCCGTTGATCTGGTCGAGTTCGAGACGATGCTCCTCGGTCGGTACATGCATCTGCTCTCGCCGAAGGCGCGGGGGACCGAGGGACGGCTCGACCGCAGCGCGTACATCCTGCTCAGCCGGATCCAGGCGGAGGGGCCGATGTCCATCGGCCAGCTCAGCGCAGCGTTCGGCCTGGACGCGTCCACGCTCAACCGGCAGACGGCCGCGATGCTCCGGGCCGGAATCGTCGAACGCATCCCCGACCCCGAGGGCGGTATTGCCCGCAAGTTCGCCATGACGGAGGAGGGCGAGCGCCGGCTGGCCGCGGACCGCACGGAGAACCGGAAGGGCCTGGCCAAGGTGCTGGCCGACTGGACGGCGGAGGAGGTAGCGGACTTCGCGGCCCAGTTGAGCCGGCTCAACCGTGATGTCGAGCGGCTGGACGGGCGGCCATGGCCGCGCGACCAGTAGGCGTCGGCCGCAAGCAGTGAACGGGCGTTCACGCTTGAAACGTGAACCATTCCGGTATGAAGTACCCCTGGCATGGGCAGAGTTGAGGTGCGCCGACCGTCCCGCGCCGCACTCCGGGAGGCAGCCTCATCATGCGCCCCAAGCCGGACATCCCCTACTCCAACCGGGTTTTCGTCCGGCGGGTCGTCGTCACCGGCCTGGGAGCCATCACCCCGCTCGGTGTCGGAGTCCCCGACCTCTGGCGCGGCCTCCTCGAAGGCCGGTGCGGGATAAGGGAGTTGACCGGCGAGGAGTTCACCGGCCTGCCGGTCCGGGCGGCGGGCACGGTCCCCGTGGACCCGGCCGCCCTGCTCCCCCGTCCCCAGGCCCGCCGGATGAACCGGGCCGCGCAGTTCGGCGTACTGGCGGCCCGGGAGGCCTGGCGGGACGCGGGCTTCGACAGTTCGGGGACGGAGGCGAGCGGTCTGTCCCCCGACCGGGTGGGCGTGTCGGTGGGCGCGATCCTGGGCGACGCGTCGGTCCTGGTCGGCGGCGACCGCCGGCTGCGCGACAAAGGCCCCCGGGCGGTCTCACCGCTCACCACCCCCATGACGGTGCCGTCACAGGCGGCGTCCCAGATCTCCCTGGACCTGCGCATCACGGGCGAGGCCCGCACGGTGACCAGCGCCTGCGCGTCGGGCACGGAGGCGATCGGCCAGGCGATCGACCGCATCCGGTACGGCCATGTCGACATCGCCCTCGCGGGCGGCGCCGAGGCCGTGGTCACCCCGGCGATCATGGCGTCGTTCGCCGCGATGCGCGCCCTGTCGACGCGTCCCGCCGGGGAGCTGCCGTCCCGCCCCTTCGCCAAGGACCGGGACGGTTTCGTGAACGGCGAGGGTGCGGGTTTCCTGCTGCTGGAGTCCGAGGAGCACGCACGGGCGAGGGGTGCGCGCGTCTACTGCGAGGCGGCCGGCTGGGGTCTGTCGGCCGACGCCCACCACATGGCGGCGCCGGATCCGTCCGGCACCGGGGTGGCCCTGGCCCTGCACCGCGCCCTGCGGGACGCGGGTGGCGGCCCCGCCGACGTCATCCACGTCAACGCCCACGCCACGGCCACGATCGACGGCGACCTGGCGGAGGCGAACGCGCTACGGGCGGTGCTGGGTGGCACTCCGGTCCCTGTCACGGCCCTGAAGGGTCACCTCGGGCACCTTCAGGGTGCCGCGGGCGGGGTGGAGGCGGTGGCCACGGTCCTGACGCTGCACCACGGCACGATTCCGCCGACGATCGGGTGTGCGGAGGGTGGGCAGGACGAGGGGATCGACTTGGACGTGGTGTGGGGTTCGCCGCGTGTGTTGCCCGGGCATGGGGATCTGGCGCTCAGTAATTCGTTCGGGTTCGGGGGGCACAACGCGGTGCTGGCGCTGCGGAGGGTGTAGCTCCGCTGGATGGGCGGTTCGTTGGCTGCGGGCCCGGTGGGGGCTGGTCGCGCAGTTCCCCGCGCCCCTTTGGGGCGCGGGTGAGCTGCACCGGATTTCACCCGACCCGCTCCGAGCGGGGAGCGAAAGAGATCACGCCGGACGTTTGCGGGTGGCCGTCTTCTTGGCTGTGGCCCTCTTGGCCGGGGTCTTCTTGGTGGCGCTGGTCGACTTGTTGGCGGTGGCCGTCTTCTTGGTGGCGGTCTTCTTCGCCGTGGAGGTCGACTTCTTCCCGGGCTCGGCCTTGGGGGTGGCCTTGGAAGGTGTACGACGCCCCCGCAGGGGTTGAACCTCCCCCTCCGCCACCTTCTCCTGCTCGCCGCGCGACTCCTTGGCCTCGCGGACGCTCTTCTCCAGGGCGGCCATCAGGTCGAGCACCTTTCCGCCTCCGGTCGGTGCCGGGACCTGCGGAGCCTCCTCGCCGGAGGCCTTCGCGGCGATGAGTTCCTCGACGGCTTCGCGGTAGTCGTCGTGGAGGTCGGCGAGGTCGACCTCGCCGAGGGTGGCCATGAGGGCGTCGGCGAGATCGAGTTCCTGGTCCCGCACGGTGACGCTCGCGTCCGGCGCGACGCCCTCCGTGGCCCGGATCTCGTCGGGCCAGAGCAGTCCGTGCATGGCGATGACGTCGTCGACGACCCGCACCATGCCGAGCCGTTCCCGCCCCCGGAGCGCGAACTTGGCGATGGCGACCTTCTGGCTGCGCTTCAGCGCCTCGCGCAGCAGGGTGTAGGGCTTGGCGGCCGGGACGCCGTTCGCGGAGAGGTAGTAGGCGGTGTCCATCTGCAGCGGATCGATGCGATCACTCGGCACGAAGGCGACGATCTCGATCGTCTTGGCGGTGGGCAGGGGCAGCGACCCCAGATCCTCGTCGGTGATCGGGATCATCGCCCCGTCGGCACCCTCGTACGCCTTACCGATCTCGTCGCTCCCGACCTCACGGTCCTCCAGCTCGCAGAACTTGCGGTACCGGATGCGCCCGCCGTCCTCGACGTGGACCTGCCGGAAGGAGATCGCATGGCTCTCGGTGGCGTTCACGAGCTTGATCGGGATGCTGACCAGCCCGAAGGAGATGGCACCGTTCCATATGGATCGCACGAGGAAACCCTTCCGCCGGCCGACAGGGGACCACTTCGCCCCCTAACCCCTTTGCCCCACTTTCATGGGATTCTCATCGTATGACGCCGATCACGGAGGTGGAGGGGCGAAGGGTGGCCCTCTCCAACCTGGAGAAGGTGATCCACCCGGCCACCGGCTTCACCAAGGGCGAGCTGCTCCACTACTACGCGACCACGGCGGACGCCCTCCTCCCCCACCTCCACGACCGCCCGCTCTCCTTCCTCCGCTATCCGGACGGCCCCGACGGCCAGGTCTTCTTCGCCAAGAACGTCCCGCCGGGCACGCCCGACTGGGTTACGACGGCGGAGGTCCCGCGCTCGGAGGGCCCGGCACGGATGGTCCTGATCCAGGACCTGCCCAGCTTGATCTGGGCGGCGAACCTGGTGACCGAGTTCCACACCCCGCAGTGGCTGATCGACGCCCCCGGCGAGGCCGACCGCCTGGTCCTGGACCTGGATCCCGGGCACCCGGCGACGATCGTGGAGTGCTGCGAGGTCGCGCTGTGGCTGCGGGAGCGGCTGGCGGCGGACGGCGTGGAGGCGTACGCGAAGACGTCCGGCTCGAAGGGCCTGCACGTACTGGCGACCCTGACGGAACGGACCCCCTCCAGGGAGGTCACGGCATACGCGAAGGACCTGGCGGTCGAGGCGGAACGCACCCTCCCCCACCTGGTCGTCCACCGCATGACCCGCAGCCTGCGCCCGGGAAAGGTCTTCGTCGACTACAGCCAGAACGCGGCCCGGAAGACAACGGCGACCCCGTACACCCTGAGGGCGGGCACGGACCCGACGGTGTCCACGCCGGTGACGTGGGAGGAGGTGGCGGGGTGCACCGACCCGGCCGAACTTACGTTCCGGGCACCGGACATCGCCCCCCGGCTCCAGACGCACGACGACCTGCTGGCACCGCTACTGGCTCGCTGAGCTGCACGTTCACCCCCTCCCCACCCCATAGCGCCAAGCGTGACACCAATAGGTGCCACATATTCCTTACAGATGGCACCACACATGTGCCATCATGGCGTCATTGATGGCGCACCCCTCCGTCTCGCGGACGGCAGGAGCGCGTTTTGGCGGAGTAGGTCTCAGGGGGTCGGATCATGGAGACAGCAGAAAGTCGGCGACAGGGCACACCCGGCGCCTTCAACGCCTTCGCGCGCTTCGTGCTCTGCGGTGGCGGGGTGGGGCTCGCCTCCAGCTTCGCCGTGGCGGGGCTCGCTTTATGGATGCCCTGGGCTCTGGCCAATGCTCTGATCACCGTGGCGTCCACACTTCTCGCCACCGAGCTGCATGCCCGTTTCACCTTCGGTGCGGGTGGGCGCGCGACCTGGCGCCAGCATGTGCAGTCGGCCGGGTCGGCGGCGGGTGCGTATGCGGTGACCTGTGTGGCGATGGTGGTGCTGCAGCAGCTGGTGGCGGCGCCGGGTGCGGTGCTCGAACAGGTCGTCTACCTGTCCGCCTCCGCGCTCGCCGGTGTCGCGCGGTTCGCGGTGCTCCGCCTCGTCGTCTTCGCACGGAGCCACTCGCAGGCCTCGGCCTCGGCCACGGTCCGCCCCGCCCGTCCCGTGCACGCGGCGGTGGCCGACCCCGCGACGCTCTGCCACGCCGCCTGACCGCTCCGCCCGGCGGTCAACCCCCCACTTACTTACACCCGCCCCCAAGTCCCCCGGTCCCGCGCCACCGCGTGCAGCGCCTCCACATCCGCCGGCTTGAGTACGCCGCCCAGGCGTGCCAGCCCCGACAGATCCGTGTCCTGGAGGACCCTGACCTCCCGCAGCGGAACCGTCACCGTCAGGTCGGCCGGGCCCGCCAGGGCCAGGACCGGGTGGACCTCGGCCGTCAGGGCGTACGAGGCCCGGTCGGCGTCCGAGCGCACCCGGCGCAGGAGGGGGCGCGGGTCGCGACGGCCCAGCGACACCATCGGGTCGGCCACATGGACCCGCTGTTTGCGGGCGTAGATGGTGTGCACGGCGAACAGGCCGCCCGGGCCGATCACCAGGTGGTGGATCCGGTCGCCCCCCGGTAACGGGAGCGAGTGCAGGGTGTGCCAGCCCGCGCCCTCCAGCGCCTCCAGTGCCTCGCCCACCGCCTGTTCCGCCGCCAGCGCCCGCCGTCGGGGGTCAGGGCGGAACCGGTGGGACGGGCCCGGGTCGCGGTCCAGGGCGATCTGGATGGCCTCGCCTGGACGGTTGGGGGCCAGGTCGTCGTCGGGGTGGAGGGAGAGCCGGGCCAGCTCCGCCGGGGTCGGGACCGGGGGCGGTCCCACCGTCACCGGGCCCGTCAGGAACGGGCCCAGGGCTTCCAGTACGTCCCCTCTGAGATCCTCGCTCAGCAGGTTGACCCGGGACGACTCACGGTCGTACCAGGCGATGTTCCGTCCGTCCGTCATGCACACGTACAGCCGCTCATGTCCCTGGCGCCAGGCCGGTACGACGCGCAGTCCGCTCATCCGCCATCACCCCATTCCCCGCATGACCATGGGAACAGGCGGGGTGCTGCCGGGGCAAGAAGCCGGTTACCTTTGGGAGGAGTTGGGTGGCCGAGTTGGGCCCGAGTGGGGGAGGCGGCACAGTTGCGGACCCGCAGGAAGCAGCCCGACGTACCGGCTCCGGGTGAGCCCTGGAGCGAGATCGTGCCCGGGTTGTGGATGGGTGGGCACGAGTTCGTCAACCGCTCGGGGGAGCTCGAATTCGCCGTCGTACGTGATGAGTTCGACCTGGTCATCACCCTTTTGAAGCTGCCAGGACACGGGCCCGATCCCGGTGTCGAGCACCATGTGTGGCCCGTCCCGGACGGGCCGCTCGACGGGACCCAGCTGGCCGGTGTCATCCGGCTCGCGGAGGCCGCGTGTGCCGCGCTGGAGGACGGGCGGAGCGTGCTCGTGCGCTGCTACAGCGGCTACAACCGCTCGGGGCTCGTCGTCGCGCACGCCCTCGTCCGCGACGGGCACGACACCGAGGAGGCGATCCGTCTCATCAGATCCCGCCGCTCCCCCTGGGCCCTGCACAACGAACTGTTCGTCGAGTATCTGCGGACGGGGCTGCCCACGGCCCGGCTGCTGGAGGAGCTGGCGGAATAGGAAGAAGGGGAGAAAGGGAGAAAGGGACAACCGGTGGAGCGGGCGGAGCAACCCGTCCGGCAAATACGTCATCCCTGCGAATAAGGTGTGGCGTACGAGGCGACCGGTCGCCCTTCGCCCACCGCTCGCCCCGATCGCCGGCCCGACGCAGGAGTGCAGTTGAACCCCAGCCGCACCTCACGCGTCATCCTCGCCGCCCTCGTCCCCGGCCTCCTCTCCCTCACCTCCGGCTGCGGCGACGCCGGTGGGCTGCGCGGCGCCGGGCCCACCGCCATCGCCGTCAGCCCCGCCCGGCTCTGGCCCGAGCTGCCCGCCGCCTCCAGCCCCGCCTGGGACTACGGCGAGGCCGAGACCGAGACCGTCAAGGGCGTCACCGCCCCCGGCGACGACATCCACATGATCGACCCGGTGGCCGTCGTACGGGCGGAGATCGCCGCCCACCCCGACATGTACACCGCCGACAACTCCCCGTACGCCGGGACGGCCGGCGGGATGGCGGCCTGCGGGCGCACGCGCGACACCGGCGCCTGTCCCGTCCTCAAGGCCTACTACCGCGACCTCACCGGCGACGGCCGCGACGAGATGACCCTCGGTTTCCGGCTGCTGCCGGGCAACGGGACGGCCGTACGCGTGTACACCTTCCAGCGGCACAGGCTCGTGCAGATCATGGCGAACGACGACGCCGTGACCGCCGTCGAACTGGCCGGCCGGGCCGTGATCATCCGCTCTCCCTCGCAGATCCCGGGGTACGAGTACCGCACCCAGTGGACCTGGGACGCCGACCAGAAGGCGATGCTGCTCACCCGGGACGAGTTCCTCCGTACGGGCAAACCCCAGCGCACCCCCGGCCCGGCGACTCCTTCCGCGAGCGCCCGATGAGGGTCGCGCTGCCCGCCTGGGCAGGCACCCTCGCCGTCAAGGCCGCGCTGTTCATCACCGTGATGTGCTGCGCCCTCGCCGCCCTGCTCGGCGTCCTCGTGCATGTCTCCGTGACCCACCAGACCGTCGACCAGGCCCGCGACCGCGCGCTGTCCCGGCTCGTGGAGGCCACGGCGGAGTACGAGGCCGGGGACGCCCTGCGGCCGAACGCCGGTATCGATCCCGAGGGGCTGCCCGAGTCGCTGCGGGCGCTCGCGGCGGCCGGGGACCGCGGCACGATGGTCACCGACCACGACGGGGTCCCGACGATGTGGGCGGCCGGTCCCGCCGACGGCGGGCACGCGCTCGCCGTGGCGCTCGACTACTCGCAGAGCGCCCGCACGATCGAGGGCCTCGACCGGGCCATCCTGTGGTCGTCCGGCCTCGCCATCGGTGCGACGCTGCTGGTCGGCGCGGTCGCGGTGACCCGGGTGACCCGCCGGCTGCACGCGACCGCCCAGGTGGCCCGCCGGATCAGCGCCGGCGACCTGGACGCCCGTGTCGACGACGCCCGTACGCAGGACCCGAACCGTCCGCCGGACGAGGTCGCCGCCGTCGCCGCCGCCCTCGACACCATGGCCGCCTCGCTGCAGCGGAAGCTGCTCAGCGAGCAGCGCTTCACCGCCGATGTCGCGCACGAACTGCGCACCCCGCTCACCGGACTCCACGCGGCGGCCGAACTGCTGCCGCCCGGACGGCCGACCGAGCTGGTCCGCGACCGGGTCGCCGCGCTGCGCACGCTCACCGAGGACCTGCTCGAAATCTCCCGCCTCGACACGGGCAAGGAGCGGCTGGAGGCCGACACCGAGCAACTCGGCGCCATCGCCGCACGGGTCGTACGGGCCTCGGGGGCCGCCGGGGCCGACACGGAGATCGTCGTCGTCCGTGACACCCGCGTCGACACCGACCGACGCCGGCTCGAACGGGTGCTCGGGAACCTGGTCGCCAACGCCCACCGGCACGGCCGTACGCCGGTGACGCTGACCGTCGACGGTCCGGTCGTGACCGTGCGGGACCACGGCGACGGCTATCCGGAGTACCTGGTGGAGCACGGGCCGCAGCGGTTCCGTACCGAGGGCGGGGCGACCGGGCACGGGCTCGGGCTGACGATCGCGTTGGGCCAGGCGGAGGTACTGGGCGCCCGGCTGGCCTTCGCCAACGTGCCGGAGGGGGAGGGCGGGGGCGCGCTGGCGACGCTCACGCTGGCCGAATCACGGGGGCTTGCCACCAACGGCCCAGCGTGACGGGCGCCTTACACGAGCCGCTCCTAGCGTGGCGGGTAGTCAGCTCTGCCCCCGGCAAAGGAGCCAACATGACATCGCGGACCACCCTCACCCGCCTCGGCATAACCGCTGCCGCCACCGCGCTCTCCGTCTGCGCCGTCACCCCGGCACTCGCGAGCCCGGCCGACGACGACTGGGGCACCAGCTGGAACCAGCAGCAACAGCAGACCCAGCAGCCGCAACAGCAGAACCCGCAGCAGTCCCAGCAGACGCAGCCGTCGCAGCAGACACAGCCGTCGCAGCAGCAGAGCAACCAGAGCCAGAACCCCACGCCGAACCCGAACCAGAACCAGAACCAGAGCCAGAACCCGAACAGCAACACCGGCAGCGGCACCTGGAACCAGGGGAACAGCAACCAGCAGAGCAGCAGCCAGCAGAGCGGCACCGGCGACTGGGGCCAGCACAACAGCGGCAACACCAGCACCAGCAGCTCCGGGCCCTACCAGGGGATCGTCACCGCCAACGGCGGACTGCGGCTGCGCAGCGCGCCGAACCGTGGCAGCGCGATCATCCGGGTCGTCCCGCAGGGCGCGATCGTCAACATCTACTGCAAGGTCGGCGGCGAGAACGTCGACGGCAACTCGCTCTGGTACCTCCTCACGGACGGCACCTGGGCCTGGGGCGCCGCCCGCTACATCGACAACATCGGCGCGGCACCGCGCTTCTGCTGACCCGGCGAACATAAGCCGCATCACACACGATTCCATGAACTTTGGGTAAGTTCCGGACATGACGAAGCCCGGAACCACCGTGGCGGCGGAGTACGAGGAATCCCCGGAGCCCTGGCTCTCGGAGCCCGCCGATCCCTCCGTTCCCGCCCCGCGCGTCCCCCGGCGCCGTGGCATCGAGCTGGTCCTGATCGTCGTGGCCGTCCTCCTCTCCGTGTACGGCTACTGCGATGTCGGCCTCGCGAAGAACGGCACCCTCCCGCCCGGCGCCGCCGGCTACGGCGCCGGGCTCGGTGTGCTCGCGCTCCTCGCCCATCTCGCGGTACGCCGGTGCGCCCCGTGCGCCGACCCGCTCCTGCTCCCGATCGGCGTGCTGCTCAACGGCCTCGGCCTGGTCCTGATCTACCGCCTGGACCTGGAGACGCCGGGCCACCGGGCGGCGCCCACCCAACTCGTGTGGTCCACGGTCGGAGTGGCGTTGTTCATCGTGGTCGTGGTCCTCCTCCGCGACCACCGGGTCCTCCAGCGCTACGCGTACGTATGCGTGGCCGCCGCCCTGATCCTCCTCACCCTCCCGATCTTCTTCCCGTCCGTGAACGGGGCCCGCATCTGGATCCGGATCGCCGGATTCTCCATCCAGCCGGGCGAGTTCGCGAAGGTGCTGCTCGCGGTCTTCTTCGCCGCGTACCTCGCCGCCAACCGCAAGGCGCTCGCGTACACCGGCCGCCGCATCTGGCGCTTCAACCGCCTCCAACTGCCCACCGGACGGGTCCTCGGCCCGATCGTCGCGATCTGGCTGATCAGCGTCGGCGTACTGATCCTGGAACGCGACCTCGGCACCTCGCTCCTCTTCTTCGGCCTCTTCGTGGTCATGCTGTACGTCGCCACGGGCCGCACCGGCTGGATCGCGGTCGGGCTGCTGCTGGCCGCGCTGGGCGCCTTCGCCGTCGGCACGCTCGAACCGCACGTCCACAGCCGGGTCGAGGACTGGCTGCACCCGTTCGCGACGATCGAGGCAGGTCAGGGCCCCAACCAGCTCTCCCAGTCGCTGTTCGCGTTCGCGGCGGGCGGCGTCCTCGGCACCGGCCTCGGGCTCGGCCACTCGATCCTGATCGGCTTCGCGGCCAAGTCGGACTTCATCCTGGCGACGGCGGGCGAGGAACTGGGCCTGGCGGGCCTCTCCGCGATCGTCATCCTGTACGCCCTCCTCGTGGAGCGCGGCTACCGGGCGGGCCTCTCCCTCCGCGACCCCTTCGGCCGCCTGCTCGCCGTCGGCCTCTCCTCGATCGTCGCGCTCCAGGTGTTCGTCATCGCGGGCGGCGTCTCGGGCCTCATCCCGCTCACCGGCATGGCGATGCCGTTCCTCGCACAAGGGGGTTCTTCCGTGGTCACCAACTGGATCATCGTGGCGCTGCTGATCCGGATCAGCGACTCGGCCCGGCGAGGGTACGACGGCAACGGGCGCCCCACGCCAGGAAGAGACACCCCGTGAAGAGAAACGCTCGCCCGATGACGCGCTGCATCAAGCACGCGGCAGTCTTCTGCGCCCTGCTCCTGCTCGCCCTGCTCGTCAACATCACCCGCGTCCAGGTCGTCCAGGCCCAGCGGTACGACGACAACCCGGCCAACCGCCGCCAGGTGATCGCCCGTTACGGTCAGCCGCGCGGCGCCATCCTGGTCGGCGAGCGGCCGGTCACCGGGTCCACGGACACCGGGGAGCAGCTCCGCTACGAACGGACGTACAGGAACGGCCCGTTGTACGCCCCGATCACCGGCTTCGCCTCCCAGGTGTACGGCACGACGTTCCTGGAGCACACGGAGGACGGCATCCTCTCGGGCACCGACCCGATGCTCTCCCCGTTCCCGCTGTGGAACGACGTGACGCGGGCCCAGAACCCCGGCGGCGAGGTGGTGACGACCATCGACGCGCAAGCCCAACAAGCGGCCTACGACGGCCTGGACGGCCGCAAGGGCGCGGTGGCGGCGGTGGAACCGTCGACGGGCCGAATCCTGGCGCTGGTCTCGACCCCTTCCTACGACCCGACCTCTCTCTCCGGCAACGGGCGTTCGGTGGAACGGAGTTGGCGACGCCTGAACGACGACCCGGACAAGCCGATGCTCAACAGGGCGGTACGGCAGACGTATCCGCCGGGTTCGACGTTCAAGGTGGTGACGGCGGCGGCGGCTCTGGACGCGGGAGTCATCACCGACCTGGACGAGCGGACCCACTCCCCCGACCCGTACCGCCTCCCCGGCACGTCCACGCGGCTGACGAACGAGGGCGACGGCTGCGCTGACGTCTCACTGCGGGAGGCGTTCACCTGGTCCTGCAACACCGTCTTCGCCAAGCTGGGGGTGGACGTGGGCGTCGCCGACCTGGCGGCCACGGCGGACGGCTTCGGCTTCAACGACGCGGGGCTGCGTATCCCGTTCTCGGTCGCGCAGAGCACATTCGACACCCACGTGGACAAGGCGCAGTTGGCGCTGTCCGCGATCGGCCAGTACAACACGCGGGCGACGCCGTTGCAGATGGCGATGGTGGCGGCGGCGGTGGCGAACGACGGCCAGGTGCCGTCGCCGTACCTGGTGGAGCGCACAACGACAGCGCGCGGCACGACAGTTGCCACGTCAGGCGTACGACGTCAGCACCGGGCGATGCATCCGGCGACGGCCGTACGGATGCGGGAGCTGATGCGGGACGTGGTGGAGCGGGGCACCGGCAGGAACGCGGCGATCCCCGGCGCGACGGTCGGCGGCAAGACCGGCACCGCCCAACACGGCATCGGCAACTCCGGCGTGCCGTACGCCTGGTTCGTCTCCTGGGCCCAGGGCGAACGCGATGTCGAGCCGTCGGTCGCGGTCGCGGTGGTGGTCGAGGACGCCTCAATCGACCGGACGGACATCAGCGGGGGTGGGGTGGCCGCGCCGATCGCCCGGGGGGTGATGGAGGCGGTACTCGGCGACTGAGACACGGGGGGCGCCTGGGGGGTGGGTCACGCAGCCCGGCGCTCACGGGGTGCCGCCTGCGCCCACCCGTGCCGCCCCTAGCGGCACGCATGCCCGCAGGCTGGGCGGATCGGACGGGCGCGAAGCGCCCTCCTAGGGGCGCGGGGAACGGCGCGACCAGCCCCCACCGGGCCCGCAGCCAAACGAATCGGGACGGACGGGTCTTTGTCTTTTAGGGGCGCGGGGAACGGCGCGATCAGCCCCCACCCGTCCGCAGCCGAACGGATCGGCACGGACGGGGTTTTCAGGGGCGCGGCGCGAGTAACCCCCACCGGGCCCGCAGCCAAGCAACCGCCCAGCCGACGGAGTCCCCCTCAGCCGAGCGGCTTCCTGATCTCGCCTCGGATCTTGACGGCGGTCGCCGCAGCCGCCGCCAAATCCACCTCCGCCGGCTTCTTCGTGACCGTGCCAGCCGTGATCTCGGCGATCGACGCACCGGTGTTCCCGTCCACCCACCCACAGACAGGAATGGTAACCTCCGTACCCAGCTGGGTCTGGACGAGCACCTCGCAGGTGACCGTGACATCGGAGCCCGCCGGCTTGAAGTCCTTGGGCTTGACGGCGACCTTGGCACCCTCCCCGCCCGCCGCGCCCTCCATCATGTTGTCGCGCGCAAGGTCGGTGTTCTTGAACCGCCCGTACATACCGGAGATCACCAGTGTCCCCGCGGCCTGGTCGCCACCCAGGCTGTACTGACCGACAACCGCCTTGGTGTCCCGCGCATCCCAGGCACCGTCGGCCTCCTCCTCGATGGCCTGCCCCTCGGTGCCGGAGAGGTCGCCGGCCAGCTCGTACTTCTCGTCGAGCACCTTCTGCGGCAGCGTCAGCTTGTACTCCGCCTCGGGAAAACCGGTGTCGGACTTCACCCCGATCCAGACGAGCGCGGCCACACCCCCCACGACCAGCACGACGACACCACCGACGATGCCGAGGATCAGCCCGAGCCGGCTCTTCTTCGGCGGCGGGGGCGGCGCACCCCAGGGCGCGGGAGCGGGAGCGCCGTAGGGCCCCTGCTGCCCGTAGGGGAACGGGGGCGGCGGCTGCTGACCGTACGGCCCGGGAGGCGGGCCCGGATACGGCTGCTGCTGCGGCGGCTGCCCCGGATACGGCTGCTGGCCATAGGGGCCCGAAGTCGGGGGCGGGCCGTAGGGGTTGTCGGGCGGCTGGGGCGGCGGAGTCGTGGACACGCCACGCACGCTACTGCACTTGGGTGACGAGATAAGCCCCATATAAGTATCCCAAGTCCCCGCACATCGCTACGCGTAAGTAGCTCCCAGGGGATTGACCCTCTTGCTGACAAGCGGTCTCATAAGAACGTGACGACAGTGACGGAAGCCGAGATACTCCGCGACGCGCTGGGCGTGCTCAAGGACCGGGAACACGTGGCCGAACGGCTCCTCGAAGCGTCCGCCAGGCACTCCTTCGACCCCGACAAGGAGTTGGACTGGGACGCCCCCTTCGAGGACGGCAAGTGGTTCTGGCCGCCCGAGCTGGTCTCCCTGTACGGCACGCCGATGTGGAAGCGGATGAGCGAGGAACAGCGCATCCTGCTCTCCCAGCACGAGTCGGCGGCGCTCGCCTCGCTCGGGATCTGGTTCGAGATCATCCTGATGCAGCTCCTCGTACGGCACATCTACGACAAGGCGGCGACGAGCGCGCACGTCCGCTACGCGTTGACGGAGATCGAGGACGAGTGCCGGCACTCGAAGATGTTCGCCCGGCTGATCAGCCGTAGCGGCACCCCGTACTACCCGGTCAGCCGGCTCCACCAGAATCTGGGCCGGTTCTTCAAGACGGTGTCCACGACGCCCGGTTCGTTCACGGCGACGCTGCTCGGTGAGGAGGTGCTCGACTGGATGCAGCGGCTGACGTTCCCGGACGAGCGGGTGCAGCCGCTGATCAGGGGGGTCACTCGCATCCACGTGGTGGAGGAGTCCCGCCATGTCCGCTACGCCCGCGAGGAACTCCGCCGCCAGATGGTGACGGCCCCCAGGTGGTCCCAGGGCTTCACCCGAGTCACCTCCGGCGAGTTCGCCCGCGTCTTCTCGGTCGCCTTCGTCAACCCTGACGTGTACGCGAACGTGGGTCTGAACAGGGCGGAGGCGGTGGCGCAGGTGCGGGCAAGCGGGCATCGGCGGGAGGTCATGCAGACCGGCGCAAAGAAACTGACGGACTTCCTGGACGACATCGGGGTCCTGCGGGGTGCCGGCCGGCGACTGTGGAGGTCTTCGGGGCTACTGGCTTGAATACAGGGTGCGCCCCGGTGGGGGCTGGTCGCGCAGTTCCCCGCGCCCCTGAAAAGCAGGGGCTGCGCCCCGTGC
>NZ_JBSFDA010000113.1:0-32889 GCF_053593675.1 Streptomyces sp. NPDC002156
CGGGCGGGCTGGAGGGTGGTGGCGGTCGGGTGGGTGGGAAGGTCGTGCTGAACGGCCTCGTCGTTAAACGCCGGGCGGGCTGGAGGGTGGTGGCGGTCGGGTGGGTGGGAAGGTCGTGCTGAACGGCCTCGTCGTTAAACGCCGGGCGGGCTGGAGGGTGGTGGCGTGCTCGTCCTCAAACGCCGGGCGGGCTGGGTGGGTGCCTGGGGCGGGCGGGCAGGGGCGAGAGGTGGCCCGTTAGGCTCGGGTGTGTGAATCCGAAAATCCGGAACCGGGTGATGGCCGGTGCGCTCGTGCTGATGTTCGTGGTGGTTGCCGTGGCGGCGGCGGTCGGGAAGTGATGGCCTAGCCCGGAGCCTGGCTCGCCTCGCGACCGCCGCCCACCTGCTGCGGCTTCCTACCAGGCGAACGCCTCCGGTGACGGGCCCGGGCCCGGGAAGATCTCGTCCAGCGCGGTCAGGAGTTCGTCGCTCAGTTCCAGCTCGGACGCCCGTACCGCCGACTCCAGCTGCTCGGCCGTGCGCGGGCCGACGATCGGGCCGGTCACTCCGGGGCGGGTGAGCAGCCAGGCCAGAGCCGCCTCGCCGGGTTCGATGCCGTGCTTGTCGAGCAGGTCCTCGTACGCCTGGATCTGGGCGCGTGAGGTCGGGTCGGCGAGGGTGTCCGCGGCGCGGCCACTCGCGCGTCGGCCGCCCTGGACCTCCTTCTTGATGACCCCGCCGAGCAGTCCGCCGTGCAGCGGCGACCAGGGGATGACCCCGAGCCCGTACTCCTGCGCGGCCGGGATGACCTCCATCTCGGCGCGGCGCTCGGCGAGGTTGTATAGGCACTGCTCGCTGACGAGGCCGATGGTCCCGGAGCGGCGGGCCGCGATTTCATTCGCCTGGGCGATCTTGTACCCCGGGAAGTTGCTCGAACCGGCGTAGAGGATCTTCCCCTGCTGCACGAGCACGTCGATCGCCTGCCAGATCTCCTCGAAGGGAGTCGCGCGGTCGATGTGGTGGAACTGGTAGACGTCGATGTAGTCGGTCTGGAGGCGCTTCAGCGAAGCGTCCACCGCGCGGCGGATGTTGAGCGCGGAGAGCTTGTCGTGGTTGGGCCACGCGTCGCCGTCGGCGGCCATGTTGCCGTACACCTTGGTGGCGAGGACCACCTTGTCGCGGCGGTCGTCGCCCTTGGCGAACCAGTTGCCGATGATCTCTTCCGTACGGCCCTTGTTCTCGCCCCAGCCATAGACGTTGGCGGTGTCGAAGAAGTTGATCCCCGTGTCCAGGGCCGCGTCCATGATCGCGTGGCTGTCGGCTTCGTCGGTCTGGGGGCCGAAGTTCATGGTCCCGAGCACGAGCCTGCTGACCTTGAGTCCTGTGCGTCCGAGCTGCGTGTACTTCATGACTCCTCAGCCAACGTCGTGGAGTGCGCTCTAAGCAAGGGTCGGCTGGACGGCCCGGGCGGGCCTTGACGCTAACTTGTGGTTAGTGCTTACGTATGTGCAGCGTTACTCGCTTTAAGTTTCAAGATTCTAAGGACTTCGCGTATGCCTGCACGCCGTACCTTCCTCTCCGCGCTCGCCGCGTCCGCGCTGCTGGGTGTCGCCGCCGTGCCCGCCGCCGCCTCGCCGTCCGTCGGTGACGGTGCCCGGCTCGACTACCAGAAGGGGGTCGTCGTACGGGTCCTCAAGGGCGTGTTCGAGCGCGGGGACACCGCTGTCGTGGACCGGTTCGTGCGGGCCGACTACATCCAGCACAACCCCCTTGCGGCCGACGGCTCCGGGCCGTTGAAGAACCTGGCCACCGGGGTGCACCAGCAGTTCCCCGAGGCGAAGTACGACGTCAAGCGGGTCATCTCCGAGGGCGACCTGGTCCTCGTGCACTCCAACGTCGTGCTGACGCCGGGGAGTCGGGGCTCGGCCGTCTTCGACATCTTCCGGTTCCAGGGCGGGAGGATCGCCGAGCACTGGGACACCGGGCAGAACGTGCCGGACAGCAGCGCCAACGGCAACGACATGTTCTCGACGGTCAGTTGGCCGCGGAGCGGGCAGCCGGGGCCGCGGTGGCTCACCGACCACAACAAGCGGCTCGTGACCAAGGCGTTCGACCGGCTCATCGTCGACAAGGACCTGTCCGCGCTGAACGTGTATTGGGGGTCCGAGTATCACCAGCACAATCCCGGCATCGCTGACGGTGTCGCCGGTGTGCGGGAGGGGCTCGGGGCGTACTTCCGGGCGTTCCCGGAGCTGGCCGTCTCCCGTAAGCGAGTTGTGGCGGAAGGGGATCTGGTTGCGGTTCACAGTCACTACGTGAGTGCGCCGGGCGAGCGCGGGCAGGCCGTCGTCGACTTGTTCCGGGTGCGGGGCGGGAAGATCGTCGAGCACTGGGACGTGCTCCAGGACGTTCCGGCCACCTCGGCCAACGACAACACCATGTTCTGACGGTGGTCGGGCGACGCCAGTGTGGCTGGCGTCGCCCGATCGCGTTCGTCCTGGCCGGAGTTGGGCTCAGAGCTGGGCGAACATACCGGGCTGGTAGTCGCCGGCCGGCTGCTGGACGATGACGTTCATCCGGTTGAAGGCGTTGATGAGCGTGATGGTGAGGACCAAGGCGGCGAGCTGCTCCTCGTCGTAGTACTTGGCGGCGTTCGCCCAGGCCTCGTCCGTGACCCCGCCGGCCGCGTCCGCGATACGGGTGCCCTGCTCGGTCACTTCCAGGGCGGCGCGCTCGGCGTCGGTGAAGACCGTGGCCTCACGCCAGGCCGCGACCAGGTGGAGGCGCTGCGCGGTCTCGCCGGCCGCGGCGGCGTCCTTGGTGTGCATGTCGGTGCAGAAACCGCAGCCGTTGATCTGGCTGGCGCGGAGCCGTACCAGCTCCTGCGTCGCGAGCGGCAGGGCCGAGTCCGTGGCCGCCTTGCCCGCCGCGACGAGGTGCTTCGTGGCCTTGGTCACGACCGGGTTGGCGAAGAGGTTCAAGCGGGCTTCCATGGTGGGCTCCTCCGTCTTTGTGCTGCCTCTGTCGGGCGTTACACATGAACGACGGAACGGCTCACCCGGACGTGACATGGATGGATGTGACGTGGGTCACCGTGGGGTCGGCCTGGGTGGAGAGGGTGGAGAGGGTGGCGGTGGAGGCGGTGGCGGTGGCTCGTTGCGGAGCAGGGGGATCGGCTCGCGCAGTCGCATCGTGCCGGGAAGGTCCAGCCGGCCCTGCCTTTCGGCCAGCACGATCCGCTGCACGGTGAGCGTGCCGTCGATCGTGCACTCCCCGCTCCGTACGCGGGCCAGACAGGCGTCCCGGACGACGGCGACAAGCCCCGCGACCTGGTAGAGCAGCGTGAGTTCGACCTCCAGTGTGCCGATCCTGGTGCCGTCCACGAACACGTCCACGAACGGACGGTGGCTGGAGGTGATGCTGTGCGTCGCCAGCGCGACGACCTCCTCGCTGCCCGGCACGGCACGGGTGCGCCGTGCGGCGGCCGTCAGCTCCGCGTGCTTGCGCCAGCCGCCGGACGCCAGGTCGAGCAGGTCCAGGCCGAGGAAGCTGTCGATGACGGTCGCCAGCTCGCGCTCCACCGCCTGGTCGGCCGCCGGTGTCAGGGAGGGCACTCCGCTGAGGAGGGTGCGGGCCAGCCCGTGGGAGCGGACCGGGTCGACGAGCGCGTCGGCGGAGTCCTGCCGCTCCTCCGAGTCGAGCAGGAAGGCCCGTACGGTCAGGGGTTGCAGTGCGTGGGTCGTGGTCATGGCGTCGCCTCAGCCTCTGTCGGTGCCGTCGACGCTCTGGTCGCCGGGGTCGAGGTGCGGTTCGAGCCGTACGGTGCGGGTCGGCGGACCGGTGTCGTACGGCTCACGCACGTCGGACCTCGCGGTGCCGCGGCGCAGTACGGTGCTGACGTGGTCGTGGACCCAGCGCGGGCCGCGTTGACGGTGGCGCACCAGGGCGAGTCCGGCGGCGGCCAGCAGCAGTACGCCGCCGAGGGCGGGCCCGACGACCAGTCCGACGGGGGTCGAGCTGTCCACGGAGCCGGTCCCGCCGACCGTACCGCCGTCGCTGGTGCCGCCGACCTGACCGTTGGTGCCTGTGCTGGTTTCGCCGCTCGTGCCTGTGGAAGTTTCGCCGTTGGCTTCGCCGCTCGTGCCTGTGCTGGTCTCGCCGGTGGTGCCCGTGCTGGTTTCACCGTTGGTGCCTGTGGTGGTTTCGCCGTTGGCCTGGTTGCCGCTCGTGGTCTCGTTCGTCGGGGCGGGGAGCACCGTGAAGTCGGCGTCGTCATCGCCGTACTTCTCGTAGTCCGTGCAGACGGCCCGCACGGTGTGCGTGTCTTCGGGCGCGTCCGTCGGAACCTTGAACGACGTGGTGAACGTTCCCGTTTCGGACACCGAGACGGCGGAGACGAGCTGTTCGCCGTCGTCCCATGTCACATCCACACTTGAGCAGTTGAATGCGGAACCGGTTGCGGTGACGTCCGTATCCGGGCGGCCTTCGGTGGGATCGAGGGCGAGGGCGGCCTCCTCCTTGGTGTCAACGGTGAAGGTCTTCTCGGCTTTGCTGTACGGGCCGGCGACGCATTCGGCTGTCACCTGATAGTCGCCCGGCTCGGCGTCGTCCGAGACCGTGAGGCTGGACTCGAAGGTGCCCGCCTCGTCGGTGCTCTCCGGGTCGTTGACGGATACGTGGGTGGCGGGAGCCGCGGCGCCCATGGAGAGTTTGACCGTGCCTGGCTCCCAGTCGGTGATTTCTCCCTCCGAGTCCTCGACACCTCCCAGATAGCAGTCGTCGAAACCCCCGCCCCGAACGCCGATGACTGTCCCCGGCGGTCCATGCGTCTCCTTGATCTCGATGTACGCGCCCGGCGCTGCCATCGCGCCCGGCCCCGAGAGCGCGGTCGGGCCCAGTGCGACCGCGGTGCTCACCAGCACCGTTGTCAGCAGTCGGCCGACGATTCGTGCGACGGAGAACATGAGTCACTGAGAAGGAGGGAGAGAGAAAGAGCTGATGGGGCACGAGAGGGCCCGGGCGCCGGGCCCGGATCGTCGCCCTTCGCGCATCGCCTTCCATTCTCCTCCGCCTGCCCGGTCTCCGCTCGTCGTCCGGTGTCGGCTCCCGGTGCTGATGCCGCATCAGCACGTGCGCGGTCGGGCCGAACTCGGCGCACCGGAGCGGCCCTTCGGGGGGTTCGCAGAGCTTCTGCTCCGGAATGCGATCACGTACCGGGGCGCGGAGACTGGAGGTATCGCCCATGCGCCGGGCCCGCTGCGGCCGTCCACTTCACGGAGGTGCGGAACGGAGGCGCAGAGATGCCCGCAGAGACGCCCGTGGTGTTCTTCGACATCGGCGCGACACTCGCCGACGCCGCCTTCGAAGTTGACGGTTCATTGACTCTGCGGCCGCGGCCTCGTGTCTTCGAGGTGCTCGACGCGCTCGCGGGGGTGCGCAGGGGAATCGTGTCGAATCCGGGTGAGGGAGCCGCCGCCCGGGCCCGTGCGAAGGCCGCGCTCGACGAGGCCTTCGCGGGCCGCTTCACCGACGACGGCCTCATCCACTGGGGTCCGAAGACCGCGCGCGGGATCTTCGACGACGCGGTGGCGGGCGCGGGTGTCGCGGCCGACGACTGTGTCTTCGTGGGTGAGGACGCCGACGAGCGTGCGGTCGCCCGCGAGGCCGGTCTGCGCGCGGCGGCCCATCCGGTCTTCGCGCGTGCGGCCGTCGAGGGGCGGCCCGTCTTCTGGGCGAGGATCGAGCTGCCGGAGGGACGGAGCCTGGCCGACCTGGAGGCGGTGGCGGGCAGTGCCGAGGTCGTTCCGGTGCATGTCGCCGACGGCGGGCTCGTCCTCGCCATGACGACCGTGCGAGGCGTGGAGGCGCTCGAACAGGGCGGCTTCTCGGTCCGCCTCCAGGACCAGGTGGAGGAGACGGCGGCCTTCCTTATACGGGACGACCGCCCCGTCGTGCCCGCGGCGCCCCTCGCGGACACCTCGGCCGAAGGGCGGGCGCGGGTCGAGGCGGACCTGCGGGCCTCGGCCGCGTTCGACTTCGTGGCGAGCGAACTCGCCGGGACGGGGCGGGCCGGAGAGCCGGGGCTGAGCCGGCGGGACGAGCGGACGGTCGTGTCGCTCGGGCCTGCCCCGGGCGGTGTCTACGTCGCCGCCGCGGCCGGTGTCCCCGTCGAGCAGGTGCACATCGAGGGCGCGAAGCCCGGCCACACCGAGCGGCTGCTGCCCGACCCGGCGCTGCTGTCCCGCCCGGGCGAGCCGGATGCCGAGGGGCTCGTCCAGCGGGCCCGGGGACTCGCGTCGGCCGCCGGACTCGCCGGCGCGCCCTCCGCCGCGACGGTCGCCTCGGTACGCGCGGCCGTCACCCCGGATGTCATCCGCGCCCATGTCGCCCGTGTCTCGGGCGCCGCCCCGCTGGTCGACGACGGGCCGTGGAAGGTCCGCAGCCGTGACGCGGCGAGCGACGACAACCCGGTCGTGGCCGACGTACTCGCACGCCGGCTCCACGACCTCGGCCTCGCGGTCAGGCTCCACCGGTTCACCTGGCGGGGCCACCGGCTCACCAATGTCGAGGCCGAGTTCACCGTCGAGGGCTCGGACGGCGCCGTACTCGTCACGGCACACCTCGATTCGACCGCCGACCAGGGCGAGTACGTCGACGAGAACGGTCACTGGCGCCCGTACGACCCGGCCATCGACCCGGCGCCGGGTGCCGACGACGACGGGAGCGGGGTGGCAGCGGTCATGGCGGCGGCGGAATGCCTGAGCGCGATCGTCAAGAGCGACAGGAAGCCGACCCGGACGGTGCGCTTCGTGCTCTTCAACGCCGAGGAGCAGGGGCTCGTCGGCAGCAAGGTCTACGCACGTGCGGCGGCAGCGGCCGGGGACAGCATCGCGGGCGTCCTCCAGATGGACATGATCGCGGGCTTCCAGCGCGACGGGGGCGGCCGGGGCGGCGGGGCGCACGGTGCGCGGCCGGTCGAGATCCACGCGGGTTCCGCTGTTCCCGGCCCCGCGGTGGGCGCTTCGGAAACGCTCGGCGACCTCGTCGCGACGGCCATGGGGGAGGTCGAGCCCGGCCTCACGACGCAACGGCTCACGGGGGCCGACGACCCGGCCGCCGGCCGCAGCGACCACGCGAGCTTCCACGAACGCGGCTGGGCCGCCGTCGCCGTGTGCGAGAACTTCTTCGACGACACCGCGCCCGCCACCGGCACCCAGCAGTACCACAAGCCGGGCGACACCCTCGACGACCGGGACCACAACACGGACTACGCGGCCTCGATCGCGCGCGGGGTGACCACGGCGGCCCTGACGCTCGCAGGTTTGTGAACCCGACCCCTCATCCCCGACCCCTCACCCCCGTCCCCACTTCCCTCATCCCCACCTCCCCGTCCCCATTCCTGTCCTCGAAGGCAAGGAGCGGTAGCCATGACCAGGACGATCGACAGAAGGGACACCGGCTACGACCACCTCGCCAGCAGCGCCGGCGCCGCCTCCTTCCTCGACGAGACCGACCGGGTGGCGGCCGAGGTCGACCACACCCTCACCGCCGAGCCCGGCAAGGTGAACCGCTTCACCGGGCATCTGACCGAACTGCGGGTGGACGGTGCCCCGGGCTTCACCGACGCCGACATCGCGAGCATCGAGGCCGGCGGGCAGCCCACGGAGGACACCCGCGACGCCGGGTATCTCGCCAAGGCGAAGGAGTACGTCGCCTCGGTCTCGGAGGCGATCGGATTCGCGGCCGGTGAGCCCGTCGAGTTCGAGGCCGATCCGACGGTGACCAGGACGAGCGACGGCATGCGCGTCGTCAGCCTCCAGCAGAAGCACAACGGTATCGAGGTGTGGGGGATGCAGCCGAAGGTGTGGCTGCACCCGGACGGTACGGTCGACCGGGTCGTCGGCGACACGGTGAGCGTGCCGACGGGTGTCTCGGCGAAGCCCGCGGTTCCGGCCGAGGTGGCCCTGCGGGTGGCCGCCGAGAAGGCCGCCGAGCCGGTGACCCTCCAGGGGCCCTTCGGGGACAGCGAACTCCCGCGCCTCGACATCTCCTACGGTCTCGGGCGCCTGTCGGTGCAGTCGCAGGCCGACCAGCCGATGACCTTCGCCGGGGGAGCCTTCGAGGAGGCGATCCCGGCCCGGCTCGTGTACCTCTACATGGGCGGTGACATCCGTCTCACCTGGTTCTTCGCGTTCACCCGGCCGAACTTCACCGTCCAGTACCACGCCTTCGTCGAGGCCGACGAACGGACCGCGGACAAGGACGCGCCCGAACTCCTCTACTTCTACGACACGAACAGCCACGTCGTGGGCGGACTGGTCATCCGGGAGAACCCGGTCGACACCCCCTTCGGCGAGGTCGTCGCCTTCCCGCTGTCGCTGGACGCCTATCCGGTCCAGGTGACGCCCGAGGTGCAGACTGACCTGCCCGACGGGTTCCCCCTGGAGTGGACGGTGGCCGACAACGGAACGCTGTCCACCGACGGCAACAACGTGCGCGCCGTGAACGGCAGGAACCTGCAGCCGTTCAAGGTCCCGGTCGACGCTGCGGGCGACGCGGTGTTCAACGCCGACGCGGACACGCCCGAGCAGCTCGTCACCAACATCTTCTACTTCTGCAACTACGCGCACGACTTCTTCATGATGCTCGGCTTCACGGAGAAGAACGGGAACTTCCAGTCCGTGAACAGACCGGGCCATGGGAAGGGAGCCGACGCGGTCCTCGCCCGTGCGCACCCGGGCGCGGTGCCGGGCACGGCCAACATGGCCACCAGGGCCGACGGACTCGCGGCCGTGATGAACATGGGGCTGGTCACGGGGACCGGCCGGCACACGGCCAACGCCTTCGACGTTGTCATCCACGAGTACGTCCACGGCGTGACGAACCGTCTCGTCGGCGGGCTGTTCGACGCGAACGGCCTCTCGGAGGACCAGTCGATCTCCATGGGCGAGGGCTGGAGCGACTACTTCGCCCTGACGATCATCAACTTCGGACGCGAGAAGGAGCATGCCGTCGTCGGCGACTGGGTGGTCGCCAAACCGGGCGGCATCCGCCAGCGGCCCTACGACGAGGACTATCCGGGCACCTTCGGGGACATCGGCAAGAGGCGAGGCCAGGTCGAGGGTGCCGGCAACGCCGACCTCAGCTACCGGGAGGAGCACGACGTCGGCGAGATCTGGTGCGCGGCGCTCATGGAGCTGACCCGCAAGGTCACCGCCGCGCTGGACAGCAAGGAACGGGGCTACCGGCTGACCTGGCAGGCGGTCGTCGACGGTCTGAAACTCACCCCGAAGAACCCGTCGTTCCTCGGCGCGCGCGACGCGATCCTGCGGGCCTTCAAGGGGATGGAGGGCGGACGTCTGACGAGCGACGAGTACGAGGCGGTCCGGCTCGCGGCCTGGGAAGCCTTCGCCCGATACGGAATGGGCTTCGACGCCTTCTGCCCGAACGCGTCCTACGACGGCTGCCAGGGCGGCACCCAACTGCCCCCGCCCGGTCACACGGACTAGCCCCCCCGGCCGATCCGGTCAGTTCTCTCCGGCCCCGTACCGCTCCCCGAGATCCCACGCCTCGTACAGCGAGTCCGCGAACGCCCCCGCGATCTTGTGCTCGCCGCTCGCGTTGGGATGTGTGCCGTCGTACGTGTCCTGGTGGATGTCGTACGAGGGTGGGGGCGACGTCAGGAGCAGGGGGGAGCGGGGTTCGTCCAGGTCGGCCGCCGTCTTCGCCAGGAGTTCGTTGAAGCGGACGACCTGGGCGGCGAAGGGCGGGTCGGTCTCCGCGCGGACGTTCGGGATCACCGGGAGCAGGGCGATGGCGATGCGCGGGTTGGACCGTCGTGCCTCGGCCACGAAGAGGCGCGCCTTCTCCGCCGTCTGTTCCGCGTCCGTGTAGAAGCCCAGGTCGATCAGGCCCAGGGAGACCAGGAGGACGTCCGGCTTGTGGGCGCGTACCGCGTCCGCGATCAGCGGGGTCATGTGGTGCCAGCCCTCACCCCAGCCGGCCAGATGGGCGCGGGGGAACTCCGGGTCGGCGTACTCGTACGAGTCGGAGGCGTTCGTCGCCTTGTCGTACAGCGTCTCGCGCGGGCCGACGATCCGGAACGGGCCGCCGTACGTCTCCCGCAGGTGCTGCCACAGCCGGTAGCGCCAGGTGTGTTCGCCGGCGCTGCCGATGGTCATGGAGTCGCCTACGGGCATCAACCTGAGCATCCGCTCATGATGCGGGATCGGGGGAGGCGTATGGGGCGGGTGCGGTGTGTGAGCCCGGCCACCCGGTGTCAGGTCTGCGTCAGCTTGTGGTCAGTTGGGTGTCAGTGAGCGGGCGCGGGAAGGGGTGGGCGGGCGTGGGCAGGCGTCATGGGCCTCGAATCGAACGCCGGGATGGCACGCTTGAGGGCATGCGCCGATCGCTCGCCCTCCTCGCCGGGGGCCTACTCGTCGGGGCGCTCGCCGCGCCCGCCTCCGCTGCCGATGGTGACAAGGACTTCACCATCAAGGACCCGCGGATCACCGAGTCCAGCGGTCTGGCCGCCTCCCGGCTGCACCCCGGCATCTACTGGACCCACAACGACAGTGACGACGGCGCCTATCTGTACGCGGTCGACAGCTCGACCGGGCAGACCGTCGCCACGATCACCATGACCGGCGTCGGCACCCCGCGTGACATCGAGGCCATCTCCATCGGTCCGAACAACCAGATCTATGTCGGCGACATCGGTGACAACGACGGTGTGACCTGGGACTACGTCTGGGTTTATCAGCTCACCGAGCCCAAGGTCCTCAAGGATCAGACGATCCGTGCCACGCAGTACGTCGTGAAGTACTCGGACGGCTCCCGCGACGCCGAGTCCCTCGTCGTGCATCCGAAGACCGGGCGCGTCTACATCATCGACAAGCAGGAGGACGGCGGGCATCTGTACGCGGGCCCGGCCAAGCTCTCCTCCTCCGGCACCAACGTCTTCCGGCCCGTCGCCGCCGTCGACATGTGGGCCACCGACGCCGCCTTCTCGCCCGACGGGCAGCAGCTGGCCGTACGCGGCTACTTCGGCGGTGTCTCCTACGCCTGGAACGGCGGAAAGCTCAAGCGGGAGGGGCAGCTCGACGTGCCCCTCCAGGGGCAGGGGGAGTCGGTCACGTACAGCCGTGACGGGTCGAAGATCATGTACGGCAGCGAGGGCGCCGAGAGCGGGGTCGAGGCCGAGGACGCGCCTTCGTACGATGCTTCCGGCAACCCCGAATCGCCCTCGGGGAACGGGAGTTCGGCTTCGGACGGGGGTGGCGGCTCCGACGGGAACGTCAAGAACGGGGCCATCGCCGTCGCCGTGCTCTTCCTCGGCTACTTCGGGTTCAAGCGGCTTCGGCGGAAGCCTGCGGCGTAGCCCACAGGTTGTTCAAGGGTTTCCACAGGGAGTTCTCAGGTTCCTTTGAGGTGGCCCCGGTAGGTCTGGGGGGGTGACCAGTTCACCCCGGCTCCTCGTCGTCGACGACGAGCAGAACATCCGCGATCTGCTGTCCGAGACCTTCCGCCTCGTCGGCTTCGACGTGACCGTCGCCGCCGGCGGGGTCGAGGCGCTCAACGCCGTGCTCTCGGCGCCGCCCGACCTCGTCGTCCTCGACGTGATGCTGCCCGACATGGACGGTTACGAGGTCGCCCGCATGCTCCGGCACGACGGGCGGGAGGTGCCCGTACTGTTCCTCACCGCCCGCGACACCGTGCGGGACCGCGTCGAGGGGCTGTCGGTCGGCGGCGACGACTACGTCACCAAACCGTTCAGCCTCGAAGAGGTCGTGCTGCGCGTGCGGGCCATCCTCCGGCGCACCCGGCGGGACGAGCCCACCCCCGACCCCGTACTGCGCTGCGCCGGAGTCGAACTCGACGCCGCCGCGCACACCGTACGGCGCGACGGACGCGAACTGGAGCTGTCGGCAACCGAGTTCCGCATGCTCCGCTATCTGCTGGAGAACGCGGGGCGGGTCGTCAGCAAGACCCAGATCCTGGAGCGGGTCTGGGGGTACGACTTCGGCGGCGACACCCGGATCGTCGAGAGCTACGTCTACTACCTGCGCAAGAAGATCGACTCCGCCGGGGCCGCGCCCCTCATCCACACCCTGCGCGGGGTCGGGTACGTGCTCCGGGCGCCCAAGTGACCCGGCCCGGGCTCCGGTTGAGGCACTTGCGTCAGTTGCGTCAGCTGAGGCACTGGTCCCTGCGTGCTCGGCTCGCCTTCGCCGCGACCGGACTGGCTCTGCTCGCGCTGGTCGCCGCCAACGCCGTCGGGCTGGTGCTGCTGGAGAACTACCTCATCGACCGGGTCGACAAGAACCTCGACGTGACCGGCGGCGGCCCCATCGACGCGGCGCTGGCCCAGCAACTCGTCGCCAAACGGCTCGACTTGGCGCAGAACGGCCGGGGCGGCCAGGACGAGGAGACCATCGTCGCCTTCCTCGCCGAGCGGTTCGGCGGGGACTTCCGGATGTACGTGTACGGGGGTGAGGTGGCGGGCGGCGGGGGTGGGGTTGTCGGCATCCCCAGCGATCCTCAAGGGCCCGGGCCCCGGCTGCCCGACCGGGACACGCTCGCCGACCGTGCCGGTGACGTGTTCACCGTGCCGGGGGAGTCCGGCGCCGACTGGCGGGTCGCCGTACAGGGGACGGGAGTTGACGCCGCAGGCGGTGGCGGTGGCGTGCTCGTCGTCACCGCCGTCTCGCTCGCCGACGTCGAGGAGACCACCGAACGGCTGCTGCTCATCGACGCGTTGGTGACCGTCGTCGTACTCGCCGGACTCGCGGGCGTCGCCGCCCTCGTCGTACGGGCCGGGCTGCGCCCCCTGACCCGGATGGAGGCCACTGCCGACGCCATCGCCGCCGGGGACTTCCGGCGCCGCGTCGAGGGCACCGACCCGCACACCGAACCCGGGCGGCTCGGCGGCGCCATGAACGCCATGCTCGCCCGGCTGGAACACGAGATCGCAGCCCGCACCGCCTCCGAACGGCGCCTGCGCCGCTTCCTCGCCGACGCCTCCCACGAACTGCGCACCCCGCTCACCTCCATCCGGGGCTTCGCCGAACTCAGCCGGCGCGGCGGCGACCGTACGGACGCACTGCGCCGGATCGAGGCCGAGGCGGCCCGGATGGGCGTCCTGGTCGAGGACCTGCTGCTGCTCGCCCGGCTCGACGAGCGGCGCGAGCTGGAGCGACGGCCGGTGGATCTGCTGGAGCTGGCCGCCGATGTCGTACGGGATCTGCACGCCCGCTCACCCGGACGGGACGTACGGCTGGTGGGGCCGATGCGGCCCGTGGTGGTGCCCGGGGACACACTGCGGCTGCGGCAGGTGCTCGGGAACCTGCTGTCCAACGCCGACCGGCATACGTCTCCGGACGCGCGGATCAGTGTTCGGGTCGATGTCGTACGGCCCGTCGACCTCGGGCCCGTCGCGGCCGCCGCCGGGGAGCCGTTGCCGCCTGGGGTGCCCGTCGGGCTCGTCGAGGTGGCCGACAGCGGGGACGGCGTGCCGGCCGAGCATGCCCCGTACGTCTTCGAGCGGCTCTACCGGGTGGACGGGGCGCGGGCGCGGGGCAGTGCGGAGACCGCAGGGAGCGGGCTCGGGCTGTCGATCGTGGCGGCGCTCGCGGGGGCGCACGGGGGGCGCGTCGATCTTGCCGCGAGCGGGACGGCGGGGGCGGTGTTCCGGGTGCTGCTGCCGTTGGAGCGGGTGGGCGCGACGGTTCCGGCGCGGATTACCAGCTCGCTTTGAGGTTCGGCGCAGGGTCCCCTGACGCTGCGCCGCCAGCCTTCTTCTCGTCATGGAACACCCCGTGACGCGACGAGAAGAGGCGAGGATGCGCAGGAGGTTGACGCGCCGGATACCGGCCGCGACCGCCGCCGTACTGCTCGCGGCCGGGCTGCTGGCCGGCTGCGGCGGGGGCGGGGACGACGGGCCCGATATCGCTTCGGTGGCCGAGAGTGGGAGTGGCAGTGCGGGCGGCGGTGGCGAGACGGCTGCCGCCTCCGAGAAGAGCGAGGTCGAGCAGGCGCAGGAGTTCGTGGACTGTCTGCGTGGGGAGGGGCTGGAGGTCGAAGACCCCGATCCGGTGACCGGCGAGCTGAACCTCCAGGCACTCGCCACCGCCGACGCCGGCCGCGACACGCTCATGAAGGCCTTCCAGGCGTGCCAGGACAAGGTGCCGCAGTCCCTCCAGGACCAGGCGACGCAGGCGCCGGACACCGAGCAGCAGAAGGAGTTCGCGCAGTGCATGCGCGACAACGGCGTCGACATGGACGACCCCGGACCGGACGGCTTCACCCCGGAGTCGGTGCCCACGGGCGACCCCGACTTCGACTCCGCTCTGGAGGCCTGCCGAGGCCAACTCGACTTCGGCGGCGGGGAGGAGTCGCAGTGAGCGACCTGATCGAGGACGTCGAGGACACGGTCACTGTGGCCCCCGACGGGGTGAGTGAGGTGGGCGCCGCTCGAACGGGCGTGCGGCGCCGGCCCCTCCGGGTCGCCCTCGCGCTCCTCGCCTCCCTCGGTGTCACCGCCGTCGCCGTGGCCGCCGCGACCGGTGCCTTCGGCGGGAGCGACACGGAGGGTACGGAGTCGGGCGCGGCCTCCGGGCCAGCGAAGACCGCGACCGTCCAGCGCACCGACCTCACACGCAGCGACACCCTGGACGGCACCCTCGGCTACGGCGACTCCACCCCCGTACAGGCCGCCGGGCAGGGCGTGTTGACCTGGCTGCCGAGTGCCGGGGACATCGTGAAGCGCGGGCAGCCCGTGTACCGGCTGAACGAGCAGGAGGTGCCCCTGCTGTACGGGGCCACCCCGCTCTACCGCACCCTCGACGTCGACGCCGAGGGCCGGGACGTCGAGGTGCTGGAGAAGAACCTCGCCGCGCTCGGCTACACCGGGTTCACCGTGGACGACACGTACACGGAGGGCACCGCCGACGCCGTACGGGACTGGCAGGAGGACCTCGGGAGGGAGGAGACCGGCACGGTCGGCGCCGGGGACGCGGTCGTCGCGCCGGGCGCGCGGCGGGTCGCCGAGGTGCAGGGCACCCTGGGCGGACAGGCCGGCGGTACGGTCCTCACCTGGACCGGCACCGTACGGACCGTGACCGTCGAACTCGACGTCAAGGACGAGGACTTGGTGTCCGGCGACGGCACGAAGGCGACGGTGAAACTGCCCGACGGCAGTACCGTCGAGGCCGAGGTCAGTGAGGTGGGCACGGCCGTCACGGCAGCGGCCGGAACGGGCGACGGCCAGTCCTCCGGGGCCGCCGCCGAACCCACCCTGCCGGTCACGCTCACCGTCGACGACCAGCAGAAGCTGGGGCGTTACCAGGCGGCCCCCGTCGACGTCGACTTCGAGGCGGAGACCCGGAAGGACGTCCTCGCCGTGCCGGTCGAGGCACTGGTCGCGCTGCGCGAGGGCGGGTACGCGGTGGAGCGGGTCACCGCCACCGGGAGCGAGTATCTCGCCGTGGACACCGGGCTGTTCGCCGGTGGCATGGTCGAGATCTCGGGTGCCGGCGTCACGGAGGGCCTGAAGGTCGGGGTGCCCAAGTGACGCACCCCATCGTGGAGTTGGCGGACGTGTCCAAGTCGTACGGCGAGGTGGCCGCCCTGCGCGGTGCCGGGCTGGTGGTCCAGCGGGGTGAACTCCTCGCCGTCGTGGGCCCGTCGGGCTCCGGCAAGTCAACCCTCCTGAACATCATGGGGACTTTGGACCGGCCGACCTCCGGGACCGTGCGCATCGACGGTCACGAGGTGGCGCGGCTCAGCGACCGTGAGCTGTCCGCGCTGCGCGCCCGGACCATCGGGTTCGTGTTCCAGCAGTTCCATCTGGCGCCCGGCGTACCGGCGTTGGACTGTGTCGCCGAGGGGCTGCTGTACGGCGGCCGGTCGCGTGCCGAGCGCAGACTGCTCGCCCGGCGGGCGCTGATCCGGGTCGGCCTCAGGCATCGGCTCGACCACGAGCCGCACCAGCTCTCCGGCGGTGAGAAGCAGCGCGTCGCCATCGCCCGTGCGGTCGCAGGCGATCCGCCGCTGCTCCTGGCCGACGAACCGACCGGCGCCCTCGACTCCCGCTCCGGCGCGGTCGTCATGCAACTGCTGCGCGATCTGAACCGGGCCGGCACGACGGTCGTCGTCATCACCCACGACCGGGACATCGCGGCCTCCCTGCCGCGTGAGGTGCGGGTGCGGGACGGGCACATCGAGCATGACGCGGACCGACTGGGCGAGGGGGTACGGGCATGACCGTGACCCTCGTCCCCGCACCCGTTCCCGTACGCCCGCCCCGGCCCGCGCGCCTCCGCCCCGTCGACGTCGTCCGCGTCGCCGGATCGGGGCTGCACTCCCGTCCCATGCGGGTGTTCCTCTCCGCGCTCGGCATCGCCATCGGCATCGCGGCGATGATCGGCGTGGTCGGGATCTCGACGTCCAGCCAGGAGGAGCTGAACCGGAAGCTCGACGCGCTCGGCACCAATCTGCTGACCGTGGGACCGGGGCAGTCGTTCGGCGGGGGCGAGGCCCATCTCCCGGACGCCGCCGAGGACATGGTCGGCCGGATCGGTCCCGTCGAGTCCGTCTCGGCGGTCGGGCTGACCGACGCCAAGGTGTACCGCAACGACCATGTGCCCACCGAGCGCAGCGGCGGCATCGGCGTCTACGCGGCCCGTACGGGACTGCCCGCGACCGTCGGGGCCGAGGTCGCCGAGGGACGGTGGCTGAACGCGGCCAACGCCCGCTATCCGGCGGTGGTGCTGGGCTCGGCCGCCGCACAGCAACTCGGTGTGCACGACACCGGCGCGGAGGTCCAAGTCTGGCTCGGTGGACGCTGGTTCACGGTCGTCGGGATCCTGGCGTCCAACGAGTTGGTGCCCACCATGGACTCGGCGGCCCTGGTCGGCTGGCCCGTCGCCGAGGAGCTGCTCGGCTTCGACGGATACGCGACCACCGTGTACACGAGGGCCGTGCAGGGCTCCGTCGCCGACGTCCAGTCCGTGCTGGGCGCCACCGCCAACCCCGAGGACCCGTCCGCCGTCCAGGTCTCCCGGCCCTCCGACGCGATCGCCGCCAAGGAGGCCACCGACGAGACCCTCGCCGGGCTGCTGCTCGGGCT
Source organism: Streptomyces sp. NPDC002156 (assembly GCF_053593675.1). Lineage (NCBI taxonomy): Bacteria > Bacillati > Actinomycetota > Actinomycetes > Kitasatosporales > Streptomycetaceae > Streptomyces > Streptomyces sp. NPDC002156. Next base: position 17,110 of record NZ_JBSFDA010000113.1, read on the forward strand.
GGGCGCGGTCGCCCTGCTGGTCGGCGGGGTCGGTGTCGCCAACACCATGGTCATCTCGGTCCTGGAGCGCCGCTCCGAGATCGGGCTGCGCCGCTCGATGGGCGCGACCAAGGGGCAGATCCGTACGCAGTTCCTGTGCGAGTCGCTGCTGCTGTCGGCGCTGGGCGGCCTGGGCGGGCTGCTGCTCGGCATCGGTGTCACCGGCGGCTACGCCTCCTACCAGGGCTGGCCCGCCGTCGTACCCGCCTGGGCGATGGCCGGCGGGATCGCCGCGACGCTCGTCATCGGCGGCCTCGCGGGCTTCTACCCGGCGGTCCGGGCGGCCCGGCTGCCGCCCACGGAGGCGCTGGCGTCGGCGTGACGGGACAGCCATGAGGTGAGGGTCCCCCGGGCACCGGCACCGGGGGCCCTCGGCGCGTCACTCCTCCCGTACCTCTCCGCCCTCCCGTACCCGCAGCTCGTAGTGCAGCGTCGGTGTCCCCATCACCCTGTGGGCGAGCGGGACCAGGACGCCCTGGGTGACCGGGTACTTGCGGCGCAGCAGCTTCGCCGCGTGCCGGTCCTCCGGGCTGTCGTGGTCGAGCAGCCGGGCGCGGGCGGGGATCTCGGGGCCGGTCGGGGCGCCGCGCAGGGTGGAGGGGGCGATCTCCACCTCCGGGTTGTTGCGCAGGCGCTTGGTCTTCCAGGCGCTGCCGGGCGTACGGAAGTAGGCGTGGTCGCCTTCGACGGCGATATTGACCGGGGTGCCGACGCCGCTGCCGTCCTTCTTGTGGCTGGTGAGCAGGACGGCCCACTGCTTGACGAAAGGGGTGAGCCGGGGGCTGGGGCTGGGGCTCGGGCCTGTCGGAGTCGGAGTGCTCATACCTCCATCCATGCACCGGCCGCCCGGTTTGTCACCCTCGTGTGCGCCGTTCGACCCAGACCTCCAGGCCGTCCAGGATGCGCTGGAGACCGAACTCGAAGTGGTCGAAGCCGGGGGCGAAGGTGTCCTCGGAGAGGGTGGCGAGGACGGGGTAGCGGCCGGAGGCCATGGCCCGTTCCAGGACCGGGAGTTGGGCCCGCCAGAACTCCTGGTCCGTCAGGCCCGTACGGCGCTCGGCCTCCTGCTGGTGGACCTGGGCGCGGGCCGCCCCGACGACGTACCCGTCGACCATCACCACCGCCGAGACCAGCTCGGGGTCGGTCAGCCCCATCGGTTTGATGCGCGCGAGCACGCTCTCCATGCCGTCGAGGGAGCTGGGCCCGAGGACCGGGCGGGACTGGTTGACCTGGAGCAGCCAGGGGTGGCGGCGGTAGTGGGCGAGGGTGGAGCGGGCCATCGCCTCCAGGGTGGCGCGCCAGTCGCCGTCGCCCAGCTCCTCCGGGGCCGGGCGCTGGACGCGGTCCAGCATCAGGTCGAGCAGCTCGGCCTTGCCGGGGACGTACCGGTACAACGACATGGCGCCGGTGCCGAGTTCTGTGGCGACGCGGCGCATCGACAGGGCCTGGACGCCCTCGGTGTCCGCGATGCGCACGGCCGCCTCGACGATCCCGTCGAGGGTCAGACCCGGCTTGGGGCCACGGCTGGGACGGGGTCCGGTCGCCCACAGCAGTTCGAGGGTGCGCGCGATGTCACCACTGCCGCTGGTCTCCGTACCACCGCTGCCGCTCGTCATACGCCGAGCTTAGGACCCCGCGCGCATCGTTCGCACGCGAACTGGGTACGTCGTACGCGAAAACGAGTACGGTGTACTCAGTTCAAGACGGCAGGGGTGGGCGCGGGAAGACCGGGAGGGCGTCATGGACGACTGGGTGGTGCGGGCGGAGGGCCTGGAGAAGCGGTACGGCGAGAAACGCGCCCTCGACGGGTTCGACCTGCTCGTCCGCCAGGGCACGGTGCACGGACTGCTCGGCCCCAACGGCGCCGGCAAGACCACCGCCGTACGCATCCTGGCCACGCTGCTCCGGCTGGACGGCGGACAGGCGACGGTGGCCGGACTCGACGTGGCCACACAGGCGCGCCAGGTCCGCTCCCGGATCGGGCTCACCGGGCAGTACGCGGCGCTGGACGAGATCCTCACCGGCCGGCAGAACCTGGAGATGTTCGGACGGCTCTTCCACCTCGGCGGGAAGCGGGCGCGGTCGCGCGCCGCCGAACTCCTGGAACGCTTCGGTCTGGTGGCCGCCGCCGACAAGGGCGTCAAGGGCTACAGCGGCGGTATGCGGCGCCGTCTCGACCTCGCCGCCTCGATGATCCTCGCCCCCGCCGTCCTCTTCCTCGACGAGCCGACCACCGGGCTCGACCCGCGCGGCCGGATCGAAGTCTGGGACGCCGTACGGGCGTTGGTGGCCGACGGTACGACGGTGCTGCTCACCACGCAGTACCTGGAGGAGGCCGACCGGCTCGCCTCCCGCGTCACCGTCATCGACCAGGGGCGCGCGATCGCCGACGACACCCCCGACGGGCTGAAGCGGCGCGTCGGCGGCGACCGTATCGAGGTCGTCGTCGGGCAGCGGGACCGGATTCCCTGGGTGGTACGGGCAGTTGCCCAGGTTGCGGACAGCGAACCGGAGGTCGATCTGGACGGCCTGCGCGTCCACGCGCCGGTGACCGACCGGGTGGCCGCGCTCACCCATGTGGCCCGCACGCTCCAGGACTTCAGGGTCCCGGTCGAGGACATCGGGCTGCGCCGGCCGAGCCTCGACGACGTGTTCCTGCGCCTGACCGGCCGCCGTACGGAAGAGACGGAAGAGACGGAAGAGACGGACGATACGCCGGACGCCGAGGAGACGGCCGCGTGAGCGCGGTGGAGGCGCCCCGGACGGGCGGTGGTCGGCGCGGGGCCCGTCGCGGCGGCCGGAGCCATGGCCGGCTGTACTGGACGCTCGCCGACTGCTGGAACGTCGTACGCCGGGGCCTCACCCACTACAAGCGTCAACCCATCAGCATCCTCTGGCAGTTGGGCTTCCCGATCCTGTCCGTGCTGCTGTACGGCTATGTCTTCGGCAACGCGATCCAGGTGCCGGGCGGCGGGGACTACAAGGAGTTCCTGATGCCGGGGATGTTCGTGATGACGATGGCCCTCGGGTTCGTCACCACGGCGACGGTCGTCGTCTACGACTCCAGCAAGGGCGTCATCGACCGCTTCCGCTCCATGCCGATGGCCCCTTCGGCGGTGGTCGCCGGGCGCGGGGGAACGGACCTGATCGTGGCCTGCGCCGAGCTGGGCATCATGATGGTGACCGCGTACGGCATGGGCTGGCGGCCGGACGGCGGAATCGGCTTCGTGCAGGCCTTCGGGCTGCTGCTGTGGCTGCGGTTCGCGCTGATCTGGGTGGGGATCTGGCTCGGCCTGGTCGTGCCGAGCCCCGAACAGGCGGGCGGGCTGTTCGCGGTGGTCTTCCCGGTGACGATGGTCTCCAGCATCTATGTGTCGCCCCAGCTGATGCCCGACTGGCTGGGCCAGGTCGCCCTCTGGAATCCGATCTCGTCCACGGCCTCGGCCGCCCGCGAGCTGTTCGGGGCGCCGGGGGTGACCGGGAACTCGTGGGTGGAGCGGCACGCGCTGCTGATGGCGGGGGTGTGGCCGCTGATCCTGACGGTGGTGTTCCTGCCGTTGGCGGTGAGGAGGTTCAAGAGGCTGAGCCGGTGAGCTGATGAGCCGGTGGCGTCGTATGTGTCGTACGTCTTGACGTGGTGATGGTGTGTCAGTTTCCTGGAGGTGCGCGGTTTGTGGGAGCGCTCCCATATGTTCCGGGGCCGCGCCTCCCCGAAGGGAACGAGCGACATGTTCCGCAGCTTGCGAAGAGCGCTGTGTGCGATGGCCGCCGTGCTCCTCCTGCCCCTGGGGGCCGGCGCGCAGACGGCCCACGCGGCGGACGTCCGTGCGGCGGACGCCGGCGCCGGCTACTGGCACACCAGCGGACGCCAGATCCTGGACGCGGCCGGGCAGCCGGTCCGGATCGCCGGCATCAACTGGTTCGGCTTCGAGACCGCCAACTACGTGGTCCACGGCCTCTGGTCGCGCGACTACAAGAGCATGATCGACCAGATGAAGTCGCTCGGCTACAACACCATCCGGATGCCGTACAGCGACGACATCTTCAAGTCCTCCACGGTCCCCAACAGCATCGACTTCAGCAGCGGCAAGAACGCCGACCTGCAAGGCCTCAACTCCCTCCAGATCATGGACAGACTGGTGGCGTACGCCGGTCAGAGCGGCCTCAAGGTCATCCTGGACCGGCATCGGCCGGACGCGGCCGGGCAGTCGGCGCTCTGGTACACGTCGGCGGTGCCCGAGTCGACATGGATCGCCAACTTGCGGACGCTGGCGGCGCGTTACTCCGGCCAGGACGCGGTCATCGGCATCGACCTGCACAACGAGCCGCACGATCCGGCATGTTGGGGCTGCGGTGACACGACGAGGGACTGGCGACTGGCGGCACAGCGGGCGGGCAACGCCGTGCTGTCGGTCAATCCGCAGCTGCTCGTCTTCGTGGAGGGCGTGCAGACGTACAACGGGGTCTCCGGCTGGTGGGGCGGCAACCTGATGGGGGTCGCGCAGTACCCGGTGCAGCTGGATGTGGCGAACCGGGTGGTGTACTCGGCCCACGACTACGCGACGAGCGTGGCCCAGCAGAGCTGGTTCAGCGACCCGACGTTCCCCGCCAACATGCCGGGCATCTGGGACAGGTACTGGGGCTACATCTTCAAGCAGAACATCGCGCCGGTGTGGGTGGGGGAGTTCGGCACGACGCTGGCATCGACGGTGGACCAGCGCTGGCTGGCCGCACTGGTCGACTACCTGCGCCCGACCTCGACGTACGGCTCGGACTCCTTCCACTGGACGTTCTGGTCCTGGAACCCCAACTCCGGCGACACGGGCGGAATCCTGAAGGACGACTGGTCGACGGTCGACACGGTGAAGGACGGCTACCTGACGAGCGTGAAGGCGCCCGGGTTCCCCGGGAACGGTGGCGGCGGAGGGGGCGGTGGCGGTGGCGGCAGTACGGCGACCTGCGCCGCCTCCTACACGGTCAGCAGCGACTGGGGCGGCGGATTCAACGCCGAGGTGAAGGTGACCAACACGGGAACGGTCGCCCTCAAGTCCTGGCAGGTGACGTGGACTTGGAGCGGCTCACAGACGGTCACAAGCATGTGGAACGCGACGTACACGCAGACCGGAGCGACGGTGACGGCTGTGAACGCGGCTCACAACGGGAGTGTGGCGGTGGGGGGTTCGACGAGTCTCGGCTTCGGGGGAGCGCCGGGGGGTGGGGGTGTGCCGGCAGTGAGCTGTACGGCGACGTGAGGGCGTGAGGGGCTGCGGGCATGAGATGGGGGCGTCCGGTGTTCGCCGGACGCCCCCATCGACGTATGCGGAGTGAGGCACCTTGCGAAGCCTGGCCCTCCTGCCGAAGGCCCATCTGCATCTCCATCTGGAAGGCGCGATGCGTCCTGCCACGCTCGCGGAGCTGTCGGGCGAGCATGGTGGACAACAGCCGTCCGGCTCACGCGACTTCAAGTCGTTCGACGACTTCACGTCCTTGTACAGCCTCGCCGCGAGGCTGGTGCGTGAGGGCCCGCGGGAGAACCTTCTGCGGCTGGTGCGCGAGGTCGTCGAGGACGCCGCCGCGGACGGAGCGGTGTGGATCGAGCCGCATGTGAACCCCCTGACCTACGAGGAGGATCCGGACGCCGCACTCGACCTGCTGGACATGGTCATCGACGAGGGCCGTCGTACCGCTGCCCGGCTGGGTATCGGCTTCGGCGTCCTGGTGTTCGCCCGGCGCAACGCGGACCCTTCGCAGGCCGTCGCGACCGCCCACCTCGCAACCCGGCGGGCAGACAACGGGGTCGTCTCCTTCGGCCTGGCGGGAGATGAGGCTCGGTTCGCACCGGAGCCGTTCGCCGAGGCATTCGCCATCGCCCGTGATGCCGGGCTGATTTCCGCTCCACACGCAGGGGAACTCGCCGGTCCGGCCGGCGTGCGCGCCGCACTCGACGTGCTCGGCGCGCGACGGATAGCCCACGGCGTACGGGCGGTCGAGGACCCGGCTCTCGTCGCCCGCCTGGCTGCGGAAGGCGTGGTCCTCGATGTCTGCCCCACCTCCAACGTCGCCCTCGGCGTCGTGGATTCCCTGTCCGACCACCCCCTCCCGCTTCTGCTGCAAGCCGGCGTGCGGTGCACCCTCAACGCCGACGACCCGCTGCTTTTCGGCCCCGGGCTGCTGGAGGAGTACGAGACAGCCCGCACGGCGTTCGCCCTCACCGACCCCCAACTCGCCGCGATAGCCCGCACCTCGGTCGAATCCTCCGGTGCGCCGCGCGCGATGGTGGAGGACGCGATCGCGCTCATCGGTGAATGGTTGGCCCAAGACTGTGCGGTGGTCAGGTGATCTTGGTGAAGCCGCCTTCGGGGAGTGGTTCGACCATGGCATTGCCTGCTGGGGTGGTTGCCGCGTCGAGGGCAGAAAGAGGAAAGGGGCGCCGGTACTCACCGGGCGCCCCCATCTTCGTACGGCCTGAGGTGTTACAGCTTCTCGATCACGTAGTCGATGCACTTCGTCAGTGCCTCGACGTCCGTCGGGGCGATCGCCGGGAACATCGCCACGCGGAGCTGGTTGCGGCCGAGCTTGCGGTAGGGCTCCGTGTCGACGATGCCGTTGGCGCGCAGGACCTTGGCGACGGCGGCGGCGTCGATGTCGTCCGTGAAGTCGATCGTGCCGATGACCTGCGAGCGCTTGGCCGGGTCGGTGACGAACGGCGTCGCGTGCTTGGAGTCCTCGGCCCAGGAGTACAGGCGGGTCGAGGAGTCCTTGGTGCGGGCTGTCGCCCAGTCCAGGCCGCCCTGGCCGTTGATCCACTCCAGCTGCTCGTTGAGGAGGAACAGGGTGGCGAGGGCCGGGGTGTTGTACGTCTGGTTCTTGCGGGAGTTGTCGATCGCCGTGGGGAGCGAGAAGAACTCCGGGATGTGGCGTCCGCTCGCGTGGATGCGCTCGGCGCGCTCGATCGCGGCCGGGGAGAACGCGGCGAGCCAGAGGCCGCCGTCCGCCGCGAAGGACTTCTGCGGGGCGAAGTAGTAGACGTCGGTCTCGGCGATGTCGACGGGCAGACCGCCGGCGCCGGACGTGGCGTCCACGAGGACGAGGGAGCCCTCGTCGGCACCCGCGACGCGCTTGACCGGGGCGGCGACACCGGTGGACGTCTCGTTGTGCGTGTACGCGTAGACGTCGACGCCCGCCTCGGCCTCCGGGTCCGGGTGGGTGCCCGGGTCGGAGGAGATGACGGTCGGGTCGGCGAGCCAGGGGGCGAGCTTGGCGGCCTTCGCGAACTTCGAGCTGAACTCACCGAAGGTGAGGTGTTGCGACTTGTTCTCGATCAGGCCGTGCGTCGCGACGTCCCAGAACGCGGTCGAGCCGCCGTTGCCGAGGATCACCTCGTAGCCCTCGGGGAGGGAGAACAGGTCCCGGATGCCCTCGCGCACCTTGCCGACCAGGTTCTTGACCGGGGCCTGGCGGTGGGAGGTACCGAGGAGGGAGCTGCCGGTCGCGGCGAGGGCGTCCAGCGCCTCCGTCCGCACCTTGGAGGGGCCCGCGCCGAAGCGTCCGTCGGCGGGCTTGATGTCAGCGGGGATCTGGATGTCAGCCACGGGCGCGAGCCTATCGGCTCCGCGAAACGTGGGTGAAACGTCGTCCGTCGGATGAGACGGGGGCCGTCGGACGAGGCGGGGGGCCGTCGGGCGAGGCGGGGGCCGTCGGACCAGGCGGCGGGTCAATCCGTACGGGTGCTGTCCGTGTCGTCGGGGTCGACGTCCCGCGCCCGGTCGCTCATCTGGTCCCAGAAGCGGCGCATGCCGGCGACGGGCACCTTGCGCTGCCAGGGGGCTTCGCGGCGGAAGCGGAGGGCAGCCCATGCCCAGGGCTGCCACTTCTTCAGCAGGTCGCGCTGGTGCAGGCAGAAGACCTCGCTGAACTCCATCCGCAGGCTCTCCACCTTGGCCGGGTAGGGGCACATCTTCATCCGGCAGTCGTCCGTGCAGTTGGATCCGGGCTGCGACGCGCGTTCCGCGCCCCGGACGGGGTTCAGCCGGGTGCGGTCCTTGCGCAGGCAGGACGGCATCCGGGCCGGCTCGCGGGAACGGAGCTCCAGCCTGCGGAACGTGTCCTTCGGCCGGTAGGACCGTTCGCCGAGCACCAGCAGCAGCAGTACGTCCGCGAGCAGCTGCTGTGCCGTGGGATCCAGGGTGCTCCACCCGGTGGACGGCGGGATCCACAGGTTGTGGGCCCGCTGCTCCCCGGGCAGCCCGACCTCCGTGCCGATGCAGGAGGCCAGGGCCGCCTCGTCGATCCACAGGAACCGTTCGGGCCGCCGGGTCTGCAGAGCGCGGACCGCCAGCTTCGCGGCACCCTCGACCAGCGGGTGCTCCGCCCGGTTTCCGTCGCCCTGCGACAGCCACTCCCTCACCTGGCCCCTCGGGTCCGCCCCATGGCCGCGGATCGGCTGGGCGGCGTTGACGTCGTCGGGCAGGCTCCACAGGGTCAGGGCGTGCAGAAGCGTCAGGCGCGTGTACCAGAACGTGCTCTGGTTCAGCAGCTCCTGGGCCTGTTTGACGAGGAACTCGCGGGCCTTCTGGTTGGGCCGGGAGCCGGGCCGCCGGTTGGCGGCGTACTTGAACCCCTGGGCCAGCGCCGATCCCAGACCGATGGGGGCGCCGGGACCGTCGTGCCGGATCCTGGCGTCGGTCGTCTCCCCTGCTTCCCCGGTCGCCATCCGAACCCAGTTGTCCAGGTCGTCGCGAGGGCTGGCGAGGTGGCGGGACATCATGGAGGAGTCGACGAGCAGCGGGAGCAGCCAGGCACGCATGGTGTTGCAGGCCCAGTTCCCCTTCTCCGCCAGGGCCTCCTCCTCGGCGTACCGGCGATCCCGTCGCTCCCTCTCTTCCCGCAGGTCCCGCTGCGACCTGAGGTCGTTCGTGTCCGCCTCCCCGAGGAAAAAGTCCGTGGGCTCCAGGGGCTCCATGGGGTCCATGGGCTCCATCGCCTGGCTGTCGCACTCGCGTTGGGTCACGAGAGACGCACAGGCCCGGGAGAGTCTGTCGCACAGCGCCTGATACGCCGGTTCGCCACCCGCCCCTATCTCCTTGACGAGCGCCTCGCGCACCCGGCGGTCCGTCTCCTTGCGGCCGATCTCGAACAGGACGCCGTAGGGCGGGTACGCCGGGTGCTCGTGCCCGGAGTTGTGGCTCTGGGCGGCGGCCACCCGGCGTACCGCCGTTCCGCACTGCTTCACCAGGGCGAGCTTCGCCTCGCGGAGCCTGGTGGGGTCCTCGTTCTGGCCGAGACGGTTCCAGTCCTTCGAGATCTCCGAGATGAGTTCGTACTGGCTCGGGGCGGTCCGGACGCTGTCGATCTCCACGGCGGCGCCGTAGATCTCGAGCGCCCTCAGCCGCGGACCGCCGCGCTCGTCGGGCTCGCCGTTACCGGTCGCCGGGAGCTGTCCGGCCACCTTCTGGGCGCGTTCCGCGTACGTCAGCAGGTTCTCGGCCTGCTTCTGCAGCAGCCCGCACATCGTGTTCACGGGGCACGGCCGCTTGCGCTCCGCGGAGCCGCCGCAGGTGCACCTCCCGTTCTGCGACCGGGAGTACAGCGTGAGAGCGATGAGGAGTTCCCGTCCGCCCCGCCGCAGAGCGCGGGCGATGTGTGCGTCCGGGTGTGCGTCCGGGTGTGTATGCGGCGGACTGCCGGTCGCCGGGTTCTCGAACATCCTGTCGAGGAAGCGGGATCCGAGATAGGCCTGCACGATGCTGTGCTGGAAACGGACCTTGTCGCCGTTCTCGTGGACCAGGCCCATCCGGGTGCCCCAGGTCGCGGCGATCCGGGCGTCCACCCTGGGGCCCAGCAACCAGTCGGCGCCGGCCTGCGTTCCCCGGCAGGGGTGTTCCTTGCCCTGCCCGCAGGCGCCGCCCTTGTGGCCGTACTCCTTCGGCGACCACCGCAGGTCCGCCATCCGGTCGTCCAGTTTCCGCGCGGCGCGCTTGTTCCACGGTTCGTCCGAGGTGAGTTCCCCGAGTTCGACGTCGGCGCTGTCCGAGGCCAGGCCGATGCACGCCAACGCGGAGATGTACTCCACCACCGCCAGCCTCGTGTCGTGGTCGATGGGGAGTTCGGGGTGGACGTCCCCGTCGACCAGCGCGTGGATCCACGTCTCCATGAGCTCCGCCCGCAACGTCCAGCTGTCATGGAGCTGGAGGTCCGGACTCCCGCCCCCGGTCCACAGGGGTTCCAGCAGGTCCTTGCTGTGCAGATCCTTGGCGATCTTCAGGTAGATGGGGGATTCCGCCATGTTGGCGGCTTCCACGATCCGGTCGAGCAGGGTCTGATCGGAGCGCCAGCTGCCGCTGCGGGCGATGTAGCACAGGGCCGCCTCGTTGCTCAGCGGCTCCAGTTCCGAGACGGCCGCCTGCATCGCGCGCAGCGGTTCGTGCGGCCGCGAGGCGATGACCAGCGGCAGGCCCTCCTGGCCGGCCCTGCGTATCGCGTCGCGGATCAGATTGTCGCGTCGGCCGCGCATGTGGTCCTGGCCGAACGCCTCCTCCAGACCGTCCGCGAGGACCACGATCCGGTCGGCTCGCTGCCTGAGCCACCGCCAGATCCGGTCGATCTCGCCGTCCGACCGTACCTTCGACCGGACGATGTCGCGGAAACGCGCAAGCGCCATCTCGTCGAAGTCCAGCGGCTCGTCACCCTGGGCGTCGCGCAGCCGTATCGGGATGGGTACGGCCCCCACGGCCGCGAGTTTCTGGGCGAGCCGGACCAGCAACGCCGTCTTGCCGACACCGACGCCCCCGACGACGACATGAGGCCGTCGGACCTTCTTGTCACCCAGGTTCTTCATGATGGCGTTGCAGAGCTGGTCCCGCCCGACCACCTCGTCCATCAGACTGCCCGCGGTCTCCACCAGGCGGCTGGGCTCGTGCCTGGCCTGGTACGTGCAGTACCGGCGGACGTGCCAGAGCCGCCAGGAGAGGAAGAGGAGGGTTGAGGCGGCGACGAGGAGTACTGGCATTGCCACGCCGGTGACTGCGTCGCATGCGGCGGCGTTGTCGTTGTTCTTGCACAGGTTGGGTCCGAAGTTATCCACCACCGGCGCCTTGTAGACGAGCTCCAGCACCGCGACGAAGAACCACGCGAGCAGCCCCGCGGTCAACAGGGAGACGACCGCGACCAGCACGGTCGTCCACGGTGGATTCCACCACCGTCTGGCGTGTGTGACGCCGCGGTGGACCAGCCATCGGGTGCGGAGGTGCCAGAAGACGGCGACGAACGGGCGTCGGCCGTGGGCCCACAGTTCCCGGAGTGGGCCTCCCTCCGCCGGGCCTGTGACGATCTTGACCTTGCGCTGGTGGGGTGCGTGTCCCATTGACCACCACTCCGTCGGCTCCGCCGGGATCGGCCGGGGGCCGACGCTTCCGGGTACGGGGTGTAGAGGTGGAGGGATCCCTGCATCCAGTTCACCAGCCCCTGCCTGGCCTCGCCACTTGGATTCGCCCCTGCCGCCCCTACCCGTCCCTCCCCCAGAGGGGGGACCCCCAAGGGGCTGACTACCCAGCCCGTCCGGCGTTTGAGGACAAGGGGGGTCTGGGGGCGCGGCCCCCAGGGATGGGACGGGTAGGGGCGGCGGGGGCGAGACAAACCCCCGGCACCCACCCCTCAGCGCCCGTTGAACGCATCCTTCAACCGCGAGAACAACCCCTGCTGCCCAGGCTGGAACTGCCCAGTAGGCCGTTCCTCCCCGCGCAGCTGCGCCAGCTCCCGCAGCAACCGCTCCTGCTCAGGATCAAGCTTCGAAGGAGTCATGACCTCGACATGCACGATGAGATCACCCCGACCCCCACCCCGAAGATGAGTAACCCCCCGCCCGTGCAGCGGAATCGACTGCCCGGACTGCGTGCCCGGACGGATGTCGACCTCCTCCAGCCCGTCGAGCGTCTCCAACGGCACCTTGGTGCCAAGGGACGCCGCCGTCATCGGCAGAGTCACCGTGCAGTGCAGATCGTCCCCACGCCGCTGGAACTGCGAGTGCGGCAGCTCATGGATCTCGACGTACAGGTCACCGGCGGGACCACCACCGGGCCCCACCTCACCCTCACCGGCGAGCTGGATCCTCGTACCGTTGTCGACACCCGCGGGGATCTTCACGGTCAGCGTCCGACGCGACCGCACCCGGCCATCGCCCGCGCACTCGGGGCACGGCGTCGGGACGACGGTCCCGAACCCCTGGCACTGCGGGCAGGGCCGCGAGGTCATGACCTGGCCCAGGAAGGACCGGGTCACCTGCGACACCTCACCCCGCCCGCGACACATGTCACAGGTCTGGGCAGAGGTCCCAGGAGCCGCACCCTCACCGCTACAGGTACCGCACACCACGGCCGTATCGACCTGGATGTCTTTAGTAGTACCGAAAGCAGCTTCATCGAGCTCGATGTCGAGCCGGATCATCGCGTCCTGGCCGCGCCGCGTACGCGACCTCGGCCCACGCTGGGACGCCGTTCCGAAGAACGCGTCCATGATGTCCGAGAAGTTCCCGAAGCCACCGGCGCCGAAGCCGCCCGCGCCTCCGCCGCCCGCCTGGGACAGCGGATCACCGCCGAGGTCGTAGACCTGCTTCTTCTGCGGGTCCGACAACACCTCGTACGCGGCGTTGATCTCCTTGAACCGCTCCTGCGTCTTCGGATCGGGGTTGACGTCCGGGTGCAGCTCGCGGGCGAGCCTCCTGAACGCCTTCTTGATCTCGTCCTGGGACGCGTCGCGGCGCACGCCGAGTACGGCGTAGTAGTCCGTGGCCACTTACGACTCCGCCAGGATCTGTCCGACGTACCGTGCCACTGCGCGTACCGCTCCCATCGTTCCCGGGTAGTCCATGCGGGTCGGTCCGACCACGCCGAGCTTGGCGACTGCCTCGCCGCCCGAACCGTAGCCGACCGACACGACGGACGTGGAGTTGAGTCCCTCGTATTTGTTCTCGTGACCGATTCGTACGGTCATGCTCGAATCCCCGGCCTCACCAAGGAGTTTGAGAAGTACGACCTGTTCCTCCAGAGCTTCGAGGACCGGCCGGATAGTGAGGGGAAAGTCATGTCCGAAGCGGGTCAGATTGGCGGTTCCGCCGATCATCAGCCGCTCCTCGGCCTCCTCGACGAGCGTCTCCAGGAGAGTGGAGAGCACCGTCGCGACCGTACCCCGGTCCTCCACCTCGAAGGCGTCCGGGAGGTCCTGCACGAGCTGCGGCACGTCCGCGAAGCGGCGGCCCGCGACCCGGCTGTTGAGCCGCGCGCGTAGATCCGCCAGAGACGTCTCCCCGAAAGGCGCGGGGCAGTCGATCATCCGCTGCTCCACGCGGCCGGTGTCCGTGATCAGTACGAGCATCACGCGCGCGGGAGCGAGCGAGAGCAGCTCCACATGCCGCACGGTCGACCGGGTGAGCGAGGGGTACTGCACGACGGCAACTTGCCGCGTGAGCTGCGCAAGCAACCGAACAGTCCGCCCCACCACATCATCGAGATCGACAGCCCCATCCAGGAAGTTCTGGATGGCACGCCGCTCGGGAGCGCTCATCGGCTTGACGCCGGCGAGCTTGTCGACGAAGAGCCGGTAGCCCTTCTCGGTCGGGATGCGCCCGGCACTGGTGTGCGGCTGGGCGATGAAACCCTCGTCCTCCAGCGCCGCCATGTCGTTGCGGACGGTCGCCGGGGAGACCCCGAGGTTGTGCCGCTCGGTGAGAGCCTTGGACCCGACCGGTTCCTCGGTGCCGACATAGTCCTGGACGATGGCGCGCAACACTTCGAGCCTGCGTTCACTGAGCATCGCGCACACCTCCAACTGCTGTCGTCCCCTGAGTGCCTGGGCCGTCCCTGGCACTCTTCGTGTGCGAGTGCCAGAGTTCCCCGGCCCAGTGTACGGCTGTCGGGTACGCCCCCGGCAAGGGCGGCCTGCGCCGATCTGCCGACGTGTACCGACCTGTCCTGCGATGTCGTGTCCGCGGCAACCCGGTCCTGGCGACCGCTTCCTCCCCGTCCCGCTAGCGTCGCCGCATGAAGGTGACTTGGGAAGAGCCGGGGTGGCACGACCTGGGCTGGGAGCGCCTGGCGGCCGGGGTGGGCAGACGCCGGCTGCCGGTCTGGGACTGCACGGTGGGGCTGGTCGCGGGGGCGGGCGGCGCACTGCTGATCGACGCGGGATCGAGCCTCGCGGAGGGCGCGACCCTACGCCTGGAGGCCCAGAAACTGGCCGGCCGCCGTGTGGACTTTCTCGCACTGACGCACGTCCACTTCGACCATGTTTTCGGGGCGGCGGCGTTCGCGGGTGCACATGTCCTGGCGGCAGAAGGCACCGGGAACGAATTCGAGAAAGTGGGGCGCGAGGCGTTGTGCGCGGACGCCGTACGCAACGGTCTGGACGCCCGTGCGGCGGAGGAGGCGGCGGACACCCTGGTGGTCCCGCACGAGGAGGTCGGGGGAACCCTGACAGTTGCCCTGCGCAACGGCCCGGAGGTACTCCTGGTGAACGCCGGCCCCGGCCACACCCAGGGCGACCTGGTGGCCGTCGTACCGGGCGACCCGACCGTGGTCTTCTGCGGTGACCTGGTCGAGGAGTCGGGCGAGCCCCAGGCGGGCCCCGACGCCGTACCGTCGCACTGGCCCGCGGCCCTGGACCGCCTCCTGGCCCTGGGCGGCGAGGACGCGCTGTACGTACCCGGTCACGGAGCGGTGGTGGACGCGGCGTTCGTGCGGGCCCAACGGGACGCCCTGGCAACCCGTTTCGGCGTGTCGCGGCGGGGAGTGGACTGACGACTCGGGAGCTTCTCCTATCGTCATCCGAATGCGCCAGTACTCTCCGGACCTGACCCCACCGTGGAAGAAGCCCAAGCCCGTACCGCAGGTACCGGCGGAGCCCGGCCTGGTGGTCGAGGAGCCGGGTACGGGTTTCTGCGGGGCGGTGATCCGCTGCGAGGCGGGCACGGTCACCCTGGAGGACCGCTTCGGCAAACACCGGGTGTTCCCGCTGGAGCCGCGCGGGTTCCTGCTGGAGGGCAGGGTGGTGACGCTGGTACGCCCGTCCGGCGCGGCCCCCGCGACTCAGGCATCCTCCCGCACGGCCTCCGGCTCGATCGCGGTCCCCGGTGCACGCGCGCGCGTGGCCCGCGCCGGGCGTATCTACGTCGAGGGGCGGCACGACGCGGAACTCGTCGAGAAGGTGTGGGGCGACGATCTGCGCATCGAGGGCGTGGTCGTGGAGTACCTGGAGGGCGTGGACGACCTCCCCGCGATCGTGGCCGAATTCGACCCCGGCCCGGACGCCCGCCTGGGCATCCTGGTGGACCACCTGGTCCCCGGCAGCAAGGAGTCCCGTATCGCGGCGTCGGTGACCAGCGAACACGCGCTGGTGGTGGGCCACCCCTACATCGACATCTGGGAGGCGGTGAAGCCGTCGTCCCTGGGCATTGCGTCCTGGCCGAGGATCCCCCACGGCCAGGACTGGAAGACCGGCGTGTGCCGGGCCCTCGGCTGGCCGGAGAACACGGGCGCGGTGTGGCAGGCGATCCTGAAGCGGGTGGATTCCTACCGTGACCTGGAACCGGAACTACTGGGCCGAGTAGAACACCTGATCGACTTCGTGACGGCACCGGAGTGAGCGCGGGGGCAGTTTGTTTCGCCCCCGCCGCCCCTACCCGTCCCATCCCTGGGGGCTGCGCCCCCAGACCCCCGCTCCGGCCCTGAACGGGCCTTGTCCTCAAACGCC
>NZ_JBSFDA010000114.1:0-32842 GCF_053593675.1 Streptomyces sp. NPDC002156
CTGGGGGCGCAGCCCCCAGGGATGGGACGGGTAGGGGCGGCGGGGGCGAAGAAACCTACGACCGGCCACGCCACTGCGCCGGCACTACCGGCACCCTGAACCACACCGCCTTGCCCGACTCCGTGGCCCGGTGGCCGCAGGACGAGCTGAGTGTGCGGATCAGCAGCAACCCCCGGCCATGTTCCTGCCAGGGATCCGGCTCCTCGGACACCGGCCGCGTCAGGTTCCCCGGCGGCGCCGGATCGGGATCGTGCACCTCGACCTGGCAGCTGGTCGGCATCAGCTCCACCACCAGCTCTATCGGCGCGTCCCCCGCCGTGTGCTCCACGGCGTTCGCCACCAGCTCCGCGGTGAGCAGCTCCGCCGTGTCACAGTCCGCCGCCGCGTGTTCCAGCTCGGCCAGGGCCGTACGGACCAGCGCACGGGCGACGGGCACCGCCGCGGCGGTGTGCGGCAGGGCGATACGCCAGGAGGCGGGGGCGGAGGGCTCTTGCAAGGCGGTTCCGTTCATGGAGCAGGCTGTCCTGCTTTCAACATTAGGAATGGTACGGCGAGGTCCGGCAGAGGCATTTGTCGGGCGCCGCACGGGACCTAGGGCCCCGCTCACCGTCGGCTTACCCAGACCAACGGCCCGTCTCCCACAACCCCTCCCACTGTTACCGCCTTATTGACACCTCGTGACGGGACAGGATCACCGAAACAGACCGCGTGACCCCACCACCCCTATCGCGCACTCATGACGACAGTCATGGATGAGTGATAACTTCGAATGGTGAGTCCTTTCACCGGCTCGACCCCCCGCACCTCTACCTGGCACCACATCCGCCTCGACCTCGCCCCCACCGGCGTGGCCACCGTCACCCTCGCCCGCCCCGAGAAACTCAACGCCCTCACCTTCGGCGCCTACGCCGACCTCCGCGACCTGCTCGCCGAGCTGTCCCGGGAGCGGTCCGTACGGGCGCTGGTGCTGGCCGGGGCGGGCCGCGGCTTCTGCTCGGGCGGCGACGTCGACGAGATCATCGGCGCGACCCTGTCCATGGACACCGCCCAGCTGCTCGACTTCAACCGGATGACCGGGCAGGTCGTGCGGGCCGTACGGGAGTGCCCGTTCCCGGTGATCGCGGCGGTGCACGGCGTGGCGGCGGGCGCCGGCGCGGTCCTCGCCCTGGCCGCCGACTTCCGCGTCGCCGACCCCAGCGCCCGCTTCGCCTTCCTCTTCACCCGGGTCGGCCTCTCCGGCGGCGACATGGGCGCCGCCTACCTGCTGCCCCGGGTCGTCGGACTCGGCCACGCGACCCGCCTCCTGATGCTCGGCGAACCGGTACGCGCCCCCGAGGCCGAACGCATCGGCCTCATCAGCGAACTCACCGACGAAGGCCGAGCCGACGAGGCCGCCAAAACCCTGGCCCACCGCCTCGCCGAGGGCCCGGCCCTGGCATACGCCCAGACCAAAGCCCTCCTCACCGCCGAACTGGACATGCCCCTGTCGGCATCGGTGGAGCTCGACGCCGCCACTCAAGCTCTCCTCATGACCGGCGAGGACTACAAGGAGTTCCACGCCGCGTTCACAGAGAAACGCCCTCCCAAATGGAGCGGACGGTGACCGCGCCTACCCAAGGGGCGCGGGGAACTGCGCGACCAGCCACAGCGCACCCGCAGCCGCCGACAAGGACCAACCACCCCAGACGCATCGCGATCATCGGCGGCGGCCCCGCAGGCCTATACGCCGCGGCCCTGCTCAAACGCCGCCGACCCGATCGGGAGATCACCCTCTGGGAACGCAACGCCCCAGACGACACCTTCGGCTTCGGCGTCGTCCTCTCCGACGAAACCCTCGGCGGCATAGAACACGCCGACCCCGCCGTATACGAAGCCCTGCAACACCACTTCACCCGCTGGGACGACATAGACATCGTCCACCGCAACACCCGCCACACCTCCGGAGGACACGGCTTCGCCGCCCTCGGCAGACAACAGCTCCTGGAGATCCTGCACACCCGCTGCCGTGGACTCGGCGTCGAGCTGCGCTTCCGTTCGGAGGCGCCGTACCCGGCGTGGCTGGCGGAGACGTACGACCTGGTCATCGCCGCCGACGGGGTCCACAGCACGACCCGCGAGGCCTACGCCCAGGAGTTCCGGCCCCGGCTGACCACCCACCGCTGCCGCTACCTCTGGCTCGCCGCCGACTTCGCCTTCGACGCCTTCCGCTTCGAGATCGCGGAGACGGAGCACGGCGTGATGCAGCTCCACGGATACCCGTACGCCCCCGACGCCTCAACAGTGATCGTCGAGATGCGGGAGGAGGTATGGCGGGCAGCAGGCTTCAACGAAGACGAAAACGAACCGGACACCGCCTCCTCCGTCGACCGCTGCGCGAAAATCTTCGCCGACGCCCTCGGCGGACGCCCCCTCCGCGCGAACAAGTCCACCTGGACCACTTTCCGTACGGTCGTCAACGACCGCTGGTCCCACGGCAACGTCGTCCTCCTCGGGGACGCCGCCCACACCGCCCACTTCTCCATCGGCTCCGGCACCAAGCTCGCCGTCGAGGACGCCCTCGCGCTCGCCGCCTGTCTGGAGGAGCGGCCGACGCTCGCCGAGGCGCTGGCGGCGTACGAGGAGGAGCGGCGGCCTGTTGTCGAATCCACACAACGGGCGGCCCGCGCCAGTCTGGAGTGGTTCGAGAACCTGCCCCTCTATCTCGACCAGCCGCCCCGGCAGTTCGCGTTCAATCTCCTCACCCGCAGCCGCCGCGTCACCCACGACAACCTGCGGCTGCGCGATCCGCACTTCACCGCCGCCGTGGAGCGGGAGTTCGGCTGCCCGCCCGCCACCCCGCCGATGTTCACGCCCTTCCGGCTGCGCGAACTGACCCTCCGCAACCGTGTCGTCGTGTCCCCCATGGACATGTACTCGGCCACCGACGGCGTCCCCGGCGACTTCCACCTCGTCCACCTGGGTGCGAGAGCACTGGGCGGTGCCGGGCTGGTGATGACCGAGATGGTGTGCGTGAGCCCCGAGGGGCGGATCACCCCGGGCTGTGCCGGCCTCTACACCGACCGGCAGGCCGAGGCCTGGCAGCGCATCGCCGCCTTCGTGCACTCCCAGGCCCCCGGCACCGCACTCGGCATCCAGCTCGGCCACTCCGGCCGCAAGGGCTCGACGAAGCTGATGTGGGAGGGCATGGACGAGCCGCTGGCCGGTGACGGCAACTGGCCGCTCGTGGCCGCCTCCCCGATCCCGTACCGACCCGGCAGCCAGACCCCGCACGAACTCACCCGCACCCAACTCGCCACCATCCGCGAGGAGTTCACCGCAGCCGCCCGCCGAGCCGCCGACGCGGACTTCGACCTCCTCGAACTCCACTGCGCCCACGGCTACTTGCTCTCCGGCTTCCTCTCCCCGCTCACCAACCACCGAACGGACGCGTACGGCGGCCCGCTCGCCGACCGGCTCCGCTTCCCCCTCGAAGTCTTCGACGCCGTACGGGAGGTGTGGCCGGAGGAGCGGCCCATGACCGTGCGTATCTCGGCCACCGACTGGGCCGACGGAGGTACTACGGCCGAGGACGCCGTCGAGATCGCGCGCGCCTTCGTCGCCCATGGCGCCGACGCCATCGATGTGTCGACCGGGCAGGTGGTGGCCGACGAGCTTCCGGAGTACGGCCGTTCGTACCAGACCCCGTTCGCCGACCGGATTCGTCACGAGACCGGCGCCCCGGTGATCGCCGTCGGCGCGATCTCCTCCTGGGACGACGTCAACTCCCTGATCCTGGCGGGCCGTACGGACCTCTGCGCCCTCGCCCGCCCCCATCTCTACGACCCGAACTGGACCCTGCACGCGGCGGCCGAGCAGGAGTACGAGGGTCCGGGCGTCGTCTGGCCGGCGCCGTACCGCGCGGGCAGCCGACGCCCCCGCGCGGGACGTACGGACGCGCCCAAACCCCGGCTCACACTGAACAGTTGACCTCGGCCATGCCTGCCGTCAGGGTCGAGCCGTCCGCCGGGTCGACCAGCAGGAAGGCGCCCGTGCGGCGGGACACCGCGTAGTCGTCGAGGGCGAGTGGCTCGGCGGTGCGCAGGGTGACGCGGCCCAGGTCGTTCGCCGCCAACTCGGTTGCCCCGCCCAGGTCTTTGACCACGGCCTTGACCGTACGGGTCGTGTGCTTCACCAGGACCCGGTCGCCGACGCGCAGCGGCCGGTCGGTGAGATGGCAGACGGACGCGCGGACGTCCTGCGTGAGCGCGGGCGCGTCCACCCCGGCGGTGAGCATGTCCCCGCGCGAGACGTCCCGTTGGTCGGCCAACCGGACGCTGATCGACTGGGGTGCGTACGCGGTCCGGGCCGCCGTACCCAGCACGTCGATGCCGGTGATCTCGGAGGTCTCCCCGGACGGATGCACGGTCACCCGGTCGCCGACCCGCAGCGAGCCGGACACCAACTGCCCGGCGTAGTGCCGGACTTCAGCATGCCGGATCACGTACTGGACCGGGAAGCGGGCCGGGGCGTCGGCGGGGTCGCCGCCCACCGGGACGTTCTCCAGGTGGTCGAGGAGCGCCGGGCCGCCGTACCAGTCCATGTGGGTGGAGGGGTCCACGACGTTGTCGCCAGCGAGCGCCGAGACAGGGATCGGGGTGAAGCCGCCCAACCTCGACCCGCCTCCCGACTCACCTGCCAACTCATCCGCGTACGAGGCGAATTCGGCGACGATCCGGTCGAACCGCTCCTCCTCGTACCCGACCAGGTCCATCTTGTTGACGGCCAGCACGATGTGCGGGACCCGCAGCAGGGCCGCCACGGCCGCGTGCCGCCGGGTCTGCTCGACCACGCCGTTGCGGGCGTCGACGAGGATGATCGCCAGGTCGGCCGTGGACGCGCCGGTGACCATGTTGCGGGTGTACTGCACATGCCCGGGGGTGTCGGCGAGGATGAACCGGCGCCGGGGTGTGGCGAAGTAGCGGTAGGCCACGTCGATGGTGATGCCCTGCTCGCGTTCGGCACGAAGACCGTCCGTGAGCAGCGCCAGGTCGGGAGCGTCCTGCCCACGGCTCGCCGAGACCCGCTCCACGGCCTCCAACTGGTCGGCGAGCACCGACTTGGAGTCGTGCAGCAGCCGGCCCACGAGGGTGGACTTGCCGTCGTCGACGGAACCGGCCGTCGCGAACCGCAGCGTGTCAACAGCCTTAGCAGAGACGGAGGTTGCACTGATCGTTGCACTCATGGCTAGAAGTACCCCTCGCGCTTGCGGTCTTCCATCGCGGCCTCGGACATCTTGTCGTCGGCGCGGGTGGCACCCCGCTCGGTGAGCCGGGACGCGGCGATCTCCGCGATCACGTCGTCGAGCGTGCCCGCGTCCGAGTCGACGGCACCCGTGCAGGACATGTCCCCGACGGTCCGGTACCGCACCCGGCGCTTCTCGACCACCTCGCCCGCCCGTGGCCCGCCCCACTCACCGGCGGTCAGCCACATACCGCCCCGCCGGAACACCTCGCGGTAGTGCGCGAAGTAGATCTCGGGCAGCTCGATGCCCTCGCGGGCGATGTACTGCCAGACGTCCAGCTCGGTCCAGTTGCTCAAGGGAAACACGCGGACATGCTCGCCTGGTGCGTGCCGTCCGTTGTACAGGTTCCACAACTCCGGGCGTTGCCTGCGCGGGTCCCACTGAGAGAACTCGTCCCGGAGCGAGAACACGCGCTCCTTCGCCCGCGCCTTCTCCTCGTCCCGGCGCCCGCCGCCGAAGACCGCGTCGAACCGCTCGCTCTGGATCTTCTCCGTCAACGGCACGGTCTGGAGCGGGTTCCGCGTCCCGTCCGGCCGCTCCCGCAGCACACCCCGGTCGATGTACTCCTGTACGGAGGCCACATGCAGCCGCAGACCGTGGGCCGCCACCACCCGGTCGCGATACGCGAGCACCTCGGCGAAGTTGTGCCCGGTGTCCACATGCAGCAGCGGGAACGGGACCGGTGCCGGAGTGAACGCCTTGAGTGCCAGATGCAGCATGACGATCGAGTCCTTGCCGCCGGAGAACAGGATCACCGGCCGCTCGAACTCGCCCGCCACCTCACGGAAGATGTGCACGGCCTCGGACTCCAGCGCGTCCAGATGCGACAACGCGAACCGGCCCCCACCATTCCCGCCCCCACCATTCCCGCTCACACGAGCCCCCGCTCCGCCAGCACCGCGTACACCGCGTCCGCCGACTCCGCCGGGGTCTGGTCCTGTGTCCGCAGGGTCAGCGCCGGGTCCTCCGGGGGCTCGTACGGGTCGTCGACGCCGGTCAGACCGGTCAGCCGGCCCGCCGCCTGCCGGGCGTACAGGCCCTTCACGTCCCGCTCGCTGCACACCTCGACCGGGGTCGCGACATGGACCTCGATGTACGGGGTCCCGCTCGCGTCGTGCCGTTTGTGCACGGCCTCGCGGCTGTCGGCGTACGGGGCGATCACCGGGACGACCGACAGGACGCCGTTGCGGGCGAGCACCTCGGAGACGAGGCCGATGCGCTGGACGTTGGTGTTGCGGTCCTCGCGGGAGAAGCCGAGGCCGGCGGAGAGGAAGCGGCGGATCTCGTCGCCGTCGAGGACCTCCACCCGGTGCCCCTCGCTGCGCAGCCGGTCGCCGAGCAGCTGGGCGATCGTCGTCTTACCCGCGCTCGGCAGCCCGGTGAGCCAGACAGTGGCTCCCTGAGCCCTGGTCGGTCCCTTGGGCCTGGCCGTGGTGGTCATACGCAACAGTCCTCGTCTCTCTCCCGGCGTGCGGCCCCCCGGACGTTAGGTAAGAAACTTGAGAAGAGGCGAAGAGGAAGCTGAGGGTTCCGTTAGTGACGCCTGATGTGGCCGAGGTCACATGCGGGTGCACGTGTCACCGGCGTCCCACCGGCGTCGGACCCGCGTCACAGCCCCACGAACCCGGCCCCCGCGTCCCGCAGCCGGGCATGCAGCCCCTGGAAGACGGCCGCCGAGCGGACGCCCGGCCAGTCCGCCGGGAGCAGATGGGCGGGCAGGCCGGGGTCGGCGTACGGCAGATGGCGCCAGGAGTCCAGGGCCAGCAGATAGTCGCGGTAGGCCTCCTCGGGCGGGGTGTCCTCGCGCTTCTCCCAGCCGAGCAGCACCGGCGCGTGGCGGTCGAGGAACGCCTCGTGCTCCTTGGCGATCGCGGCCAGGTCCCACCAGCGGGACACCGCCTCGACCGTCGCCGCGAAGCCCAGGTGCTCACCGCGGAAGAAGTCGACGTACGGGTCGAGGCGCAGCCGCTCCAGGGTGTGCCGGGTCTCCTCGTAGAGGCGCGCCGGGGCGATCCACACGCCCGGGGTCGCCGTGCCGAAGCCGAGTCCGGCCAGGCGGGAACGGAGGACATGGCGCTTCTGGCGCTCCGACTCGGGGACGGAGAACACCGCGAGCACCCAGCCCTCGTCGTGCGGCGGGGGAGCGGCGGCGTACACGCGCCGGTCGCCGTCGTCGAGCAACTGGCGCGCGTCGGGCGAGAGTTCGTACCCGGCCGCGCCCTGTGCCGTACGGGCCGGCAGGAGCAGGCCGCGCCGCTTCAGCCGGGACACGGAGGACCGTACGGAGGGCGCGTCGACGCCGACCGCGGCGAGGAGCCGGATCAGCTCGGCGACGGGTACCGGGCCGGGCATGAAACGGCCGTACGCGCCGTAGAGCGTGACGATGAGGGACCGAGGGGCGTGCTGTTCGGACACGTTGATCATTTTAGGCCGCCGGGATCACTGGTTGTCGCCATTTCCGCTGGTCAACTACCTCCGGTGGTTGATTTCTGGTCAAGATCACTTCATGTGAGGGGCTGTGTCGGGTCGGTGCGCAGCCGGAAGCGCTGGAGCTTGCCGGTCGCCGTCCGGGGCAGGGCGTCCAGGAAGACGATCTCGCGCGGACACTTGTACGGCGCCAGCTCCTCCCTGACGTACGCGCGCAGCGCCTCCGCGTCCCGCCGCGCGCCCTCCCTGAGCACCGCGTACGCCACCACGACCTGCCCGCGCGCCTCGTCGGCCCGCCCCACCACCGCCGTCTCCACGACGTCCGGATGGCGCAGCAGCGCCTCCTCGACCTCCGGGCCCGCGATGTTGTACCCGGCCGAGATGATCATGTCGTCCGCCCGTGCCACGTACCGGAAGTACCCGTCGCCCTCCCGCACATACGTGTCCCCGGTGATGTTCCACCCGTCCCGCACATATGTGCCCTGGCGTGGATCGGCGAGATAGCGGCAGCCGACCGGACCGCGCACCGCGAGCAGCCCCGGCGTGCCGTCGGGCACCGGCTCGCCGTTCTCGTCCTGCACGCGCGCGTGCCACCCCGGTACCGGCACCCCGGTCGTACCGGGCCTGATGTCCTGGTCGGCCGCCGAGATGAAGATGTGCAGCAGCTCGGTCGCGCCGATGCCGTTGATCAGCCGCAGCCCGGTGCGCTCGTACCAGGCCTGCCAGGTGGCGGCGGGCAGGTTCTCGCCCGCCGACACGCACCGGCGCAGCGATCCGGTGTCGTGCGCGTCCAGCCCGTCCAGCATCGCCCGGTACGCCGTCGGCGCCGTGAACAGCACCGAGACCCCGTGCGCGGCGATGGCCGGCAACAGCTGTTTGGGGCCCGCCTGTTCGAGGAGGAGCGCGCTGGCCCCGGCCCGCATCGGGAAGACCACCAGACCGCCGAGCCCGAAGGTGAAACCGAGCGGCGGACTGCCCGCGAAGACGTCGTCCGCGTGCGGTTTCAGTACGTGCCGCGAGAACGTGTCGGCGATGGCGAGCACATCCCGGTGGAAGTGCATGCACCCTTTCGGGCGACCGGTGGTGCCCGACGTGAACGCGATCAGCGCCACGTCGTCGGCCGCGGTGTCCACGGCGGGGTACGGGGTGGTGGGCACCGGACGGTTCAGCAGGTCGTCGAGGCCGTCACCGCCGTACGGCACGATCCGCAGCCCCGGTATCTCCGCCTTGCTGAGGTCGTCGAGGGCCCGGATGTCGCACAGGGCGTGCCCTATCCGGGCCATCTCGCACATCGTGCTCAGCTCCTGCGGACGCTGCTGGGCCAGCACGGTGACCGCGACCGCCCCCGCCTTCAGCACCGCCAGCCAGCAGGCCGCGAGCCAGGGTGTGGTGGGGCCTCGCAGGAGGACCCGGTTGCCCGGTACGACCCCGAGGTCCCGGGTGAGGACGTGCGCGACCCGGTCGACCCGGGTGCGCAGCTCACCGTACGTCCACACCTCACCGGCGGCGGTACGGAACACCGGGCGCCCGGGGTCGGCGCCGTCGCCGGCCAGTAGCTCGGCCGCGCAGTTCAGCCGGTCGGGGTAACGCAGCTCGGGCAGGTCGAAGCGGAGGCCGGGCCACTGGTCCGGGGGCGGGAGGCTGTCGCGCGCGAACGTGTCGACGTGGGCCGAGGGGACCCGCCGCGCGGGATCGGCGCGGTCCTCGGGAACCCTGCCGTGCCCGGGGTGCCTGGGACGCATGGGGTGCATGGGATCCATGGCGGTTCGCCCCCTTGCCGTGGTGGGCGTAGTGGTGGGCCGGGGCCTGTCCTGCGCTGTCCTGCACAAGGAGCGTATCGTGTTGGTGACGGCAGTCAACGGTGCGCGATACCGTCAGGAGGGGCCGTGGACGACGGCCTCGGAGGGAGGACCGGCGATGCCCGCATTCTCGCTCGAACCGGCACAGGCCGCCTGGTGTGCCGAGCTGCGCACGCTGGCCGCCGACCGGCTGCGCCCGCTCGCGGAGAAGGGGGAACCGGGCCACGTCAACCGTCCCCTCGTCGCCGAACTCGGCCAACTCGGGCTGCTCTCCCGCCTGTTCACCTCGGGCGCGCTCGACCTGTGCCTGATGCGGGAGTCCCTCGCCCACGCCTGTACGGAGGCGGAGACCGCCCTCGCCCTCCAGGGCCTCGGCGCCCATCCGGTGCACGCCCACGGCACCCCGGCCCAGCGCGCACGCTGGCTGCCCCGGGTGAGCGAGGGCAGCGCGGTGGCCGCCTTCGCGCTGAGCGAGCCGGGCGCGGGCTCCGACGCGGCGGCCCTGTCCCTCACGGCCGCCCCCGACGGCCCCTCCGGCTGGCGCCTCACCGGCGAGAAGTGCTGGATCTCCAACGCCCCCGAGGCCGACTTCTACACCGTCTTCGCCCGTACGACAGCGGGCGCCGGGGCCCGTGGAGTCACGGCCTTCCTGCTCCCCGCCGACCGGCCCGGCCTCACCGGCAGCGCCCTCGACATGCTCTCCCCGCACCCCATCGGCGCCCTCGCCCTCGACGCCGTACCGGTGACCGTGGACGACGTCATCGGCGAACCCGACCGCGGCTTCCGGGTCGCCATGGGCACGCTGAACCTGTTCCGGCCGAGCGTCGGCGCCTTCGCGGTCGGCATGGCCCAGGCCGCCCTGGACGCGACCCTCGCCCACACGGCCCAACGGGACGCGTTCGGCGGCAAGTTGAAGGACCTCCAGGCCGTCTCCCACCAGGTCGCCGAGATGGCCCTGCGCACGGAGGCGGCCCGGCTGATGGTCTACGCGGCAGCGGCGGCGTACGACGAAGGCGCCCAAGGGGTCCCGAGGCGCGCCGCGATGGCGAAGCTGCTGGCCACCGAGACCGCGCAGTACGTCGTCGACGCGGCCGTCCAGCTGCACGGCGCGCGGGCGCTGCGGCGCGGCCATCTCCTCGAACACCTCTACCGGGAGGTACGGGCGCCGCGTATCTACGAGGGGGCGAGTGAGGTCCAACGGACGGTCATCGCCAAGGAGTTGTACAAGGAGTTGGACGAGGAGGTGCACGCCGGATGAGTGATGTCGAGCGGGTCAATCCTGCCGGGCTGTCGCCGCCCGCCGGCTTCTCGCACGCCGTCGTCGCCACCGGCTCCCGGCTGGTGTTCCTCGCGGGGCAGACCGCGCTCGACGCCGACGGGAAGGTCGTAGGAGACACGCTGGTCGAGCAGTTCGAGAGGGCCCTCGGGAATCTGCTCGCCGCACTGCACGCGGCCGGCGGTACGCCCGCCGACCTGGCCAGGGTCACGGTGTACGCCACGGACGTCGCCGACTATCGCGCCCAGGCCCCTCAACTCGGCCGTGTCTGGAGGAGGTTGGCGGGGCGCGACTATCCGGCGATGGCGGTCGTCGGGATCGTACGGCTGTGGGACGAAGAGGCCCTGGTGGAGCTGGACGGCTTCGCGGTGCTGCCGTAGAGAGTGGTCAGAGGTTGTTCAGGCCGCGGTCATCAGGCGGTGCGGGGAGACCACGCTGCCGTCGGGCAGCAGCTCGCCGGTGTCGTCGAAGACGATCGCGCCGTTGCACAGGAGGTTCCAGCCCTGCTCGGGGTGGAAGGCGACGATGTGCGCGGCGTCCCGGTCGGGGCGGTCGGCCGAGGGGCACGCGGGCTGGTGTGAACACATGGTGTGCCTCCGGATCGGATGCTGGTGCTCGGGTGCGGTGCTTCCTTGCGTCTTTGCGGCCTTGCTTCCCTGCCAGTTCTGACGATGCCCGTGCCGGGGGCCCGGCGCCAAGTCGAGGCGAGGAAGCGTGACAGCACGCGGACGTGCTGTGACACCACTCTGACAATTCCGCCGTTCCGAGAAGACGAGAAGATCCGAAAAGCGGGGCAGTCGGCGTGCACGACTCGCCGACGAAGGGGTGATGATCACGCGCGCGGGCGCGGAGGGCCAGTACCTGTGGAGTCCCCCCAAGGAGGTTTCCCCATGTCTGTTTCCTTCCGGTCCCTCTCCCGTGCCGCTGCCGTCGCAGCCGGTGCCGCGCTGCTCACCGTGTCCCAGGCCGCGACGCCCGCAGCCGCCGACGAGGGCTTCGACCAGGTCACGGTCGAGTCCGGCAGCATCACGCCCGACGGCGAACTCACGCTCGCCGGCAGCTACCGCTGCCTCAGCACCGGCGGTTCCGTCCGCGTCGCCGCCTCGATCGAGCGCGGCGAGAACGTCTGGCACGGCCTGGACAGCATCCCCGCGAGCTGTGACGGCTCCTGGCACCAGTGGTCGAACACCAAGGCCACTGAGCCGGGCGCGTACGAGCCCGGCCCGGTGCGGGTGAAGACCAGCCTGGTGGAGTTCCGCCGCTCGGGCTTCATCCCGCTGCCGACGGTCCACTCGGAGCGGATCCAGGAGGTTGTCCTCGTCGGAGCCTGAGGCACGGATCCCGAGGCCCTGTCCGCATGGACAGGGCCTCGGGCATGCCGGGCCACGGCTCGCGGGAGGTCAGGGAGGCGGCTCGACCACGAAGGTGCCCGGTGGGGGACGCTTCTCGGCCAGGGCCTCGCCCCCGGCGAGTCTGGCCCGCAGGCGGACGACGGCGCCCGGGACGAGACCCGCTGCGAGGGTGCTCGGTACGGCGAGGTCGAGACGGTGTCCGATGTGCCGGGACAGCAGGTCGGCGTGGCCGGCGACCGGCCGGGCGTCGAGGACGTCGGTGCCCAGCCGGTCCCAGCCACTCAGTTGTGGATGCGGGCCCGTCGTGACCAGGCGAACGGTCAGCGCGGTGAGATTCTCGGTCGCCTGCACCATGGCCCATGCCCTCCGCCTGGCCGGGGCGTCCTAGCCTCGACGGTGAGCGCGTCCGGCGCCCGGGGTGGACTCCACGGTGCGCGATGCGCCGTCACGCTCGTGCCGCGGGCCGCCTTCGAGGACCGGCTCGGCAGAGCTCCGCGTGTCCCTCGCCATGGTCTGCTCCAGAGCCGACAGCCGCGCCTGGAAGCTGTCGATCATCTCTGCCAGTCCGACCGTGCCGTCCGCCTCGGCCCGCGTCGCCGTGACACCGACCGGCACATGGACCGGTCCCGGTACGGTGACCGCGACCGTCGCCGTCATCGTGGGCCCGGACGCCGAGATGCCGGTGACCGAGACGCCGGTCGGGGCGCCCGAGTGGGAGTGGGAACTGGGGGCGCTCGTCGGCCCGAACGTGGTGTTCCCGGTGCTTCCGGGATAGGGGTCGCCCTTGTCGCCGCGGTTCGCCGACCACTCGAGGTCCTGGTCGTTGTCGGCCTGCACCAGGCCCACCATGTAGTGGGTCTCGTCGGAGTTGTCCGGCTGGTGCTCGTCGACGTGCCAGATCAGGAGCCCGTCGCCGGGCAGTGACGCGTCGTAGCCGGTGCGCTGGCGGTTCTCGACCAGGAAGTACTCGCTGCCCGGCAGCCCGCCGGACCACAGGCGGTGCACCTGGTGACTGTTCTTGACGTCGGGGATCGACAGGGTCGCCGAGCCGGAGACGTTGGACACCGTCGCCCACCCCTGGTCGACCTTGCACCAGGCGGACGGATGCGTCGGCCGGTAGCCCTTGTCTCCCCATGAACCGCCGGCCATCAGGCACCAGTTGCCGATGCCTTCCGAAGTGCCGTCGATGTCGTACAGGTCGGGGAAGCCGAACAGCAGATGCCCCAACTCATGGGCGCAGACGCCGATCCTGGCGTCCTCGGGGATGGTGAGGTAGGCGAAGATGCGCGCCCCGTCCGCGTTGTGGGCGTTCGGCAGGGTCCACTTGTGCGACCAGATGTCGCCGGGGTCACCGGTGACCTCGCCGCCCGGCCCCGCGTGCAGGACGATGAAGGCGTCGACGAATCCGTTGCCGTCGTTGTCGTACGGCGCGTAGTTGATCTGTGGGTCCGCGGCCATGGCGGTGTCCCGTGCCATGAGGTGGGCCCGGGGCTGTCCGGAGGGCTTGCCTATGCCGAAGTTGCCGTTCGCGTACCAGGACAGGTCCCGCGGCAGCCGGACGGGTCCGACGACCTCGCCGACGATGTCGACCAGACCGTGGGTGACCTCGCGGTAGTACTCGCGGACGCTGCCCTTCGGCATCGCGCCGAGCGAGAAGAACAGTTCCTCGAAGTGCTGCTTGTCCTGCGTCATCTCCTTGTCGTCGAAGTCGGCGAGGACGACGACGACACGTACGGCGCCGGTGAGTGGTCTGCGTTCGGCGGCCGCGGCGGCGATGGTGGCACGCGGTGTGCCGACGGGGAACTCACCGGGCGGGACGATCGTGCCGTCGTCGAACCCGAGGGGCCGCGGCCCGCCGCCCACGACGAACTGGTTGCCGAGCGCCGAGGCGCCGCGAATGCGCTGCTGTTCTTCCTGGAGCCGCTCCCGCAGTTCCGGACTGGGGCTCACGGCGCAGAAGTCGGACCAGACTGCGCGGGCACCGGGGCGGTGAGAAGGGCGATCAGCCATGACGATCTCCTGACGAGGAGAAAGGTGGGGTCCCCACCAGTCACACACGCCGCGATGGCACCCGCAACCGCAGTGCGGGAGAGGGAGATTTACCTAAGGCCGGGACGACCGAAGGAAGAATTTTCAATCATCCCGAGCCTGAGCTTCATGGAGGCCGGCCGCCGGTGACGGTGCTACGCGCCGGTCAGCCCCCGCATCCATTCCTCGACCTCGTCGGACGTACGGGGCAGCCCGGCCGACAGATTCTCGTGGCCGTCCGCCGTCACCAGGATGTCGTCCTCGATCCGGACCCCGATGCCCCGGTACTCCGCGGGCACGGTCAGGTCGTCCGGCTGGAAGTACAGGCCCGGCTCGACCGTGAGGATCATGCCCGGTTCGAGGACGCCGTCGACATACAGCTCGGTCCGCGCCTTGGCGCAGTCGTGCACGTCCAGGCCGAGCATGTGACCGGTGCCGGCCATGGTGAAGCGGCGCTGGAGGGCCAGCTCGTACACGTCGTCCGGGTCGCCCTCCAGGAGGCCCCACTCGACGAGCTTCTCGGCCAGGTGGCGCTGGGCGGCGACATGGAAGTCCCGGTACGCGGCACCGGGCTTGACCGTCCGGATACCGGCTTCCTGGGCCTCGTACACCGCGTCGTAGATCTTGCGCTGGAGCGGGGTGAAGGTGCCGCTGATGGGGAGGGTGCGGGTGACGTCGGCCGTGTAGAGGGAGTTCGTCTCCACGCCCGCGTCGAGCAACAGCAGCTCGCCCGGGCGGACTTCACCGTCGTTGCGCTGCCAGTGCATGATCGTGGCGTGCTCGCCGGCGGCGCAGATCGAGCCGTAGCCGATGTCGTTGCCCTCAAGTCGGGCGCGGCGGAAGAAGGTTCCCTCGATCCAGCGCTCCGAGGTGGCGATCGCGGTCGCCAACTCCCGTACGACATCCACGAATCCGCGTACGGTCGAGTCGACCGCCCTGCGCATCTCGCCGATCTCCCAGTCGTCCTTCACCAGACGCAGCTCGGACAGCACCGTCCTCAGCTCGGTGTCCCGGTCCTCGTCCGTCGTCACGGCGGCCTCGAGTTCGGCGTCGTAGCCGCGCACGATCCGGGTGGGGACGGCGGGGGCCGCGCCCAGCTCGGCGGCGGCCTCGCGGACGTCACGGCAGGGCAGGCCGAGGACCTGTTCGGCCTCGGCGAGGGAGTGCCGGCGGCCGACCCACAGCTCGCCCTTGGCCGCGCCCTGCCAGAACTCGCCGCTGTCCCGGTCGGAGCGGGGCAGGAGATAGGCGACGGCGTCGTGACCGCCGGTGTCCGCGCGGGGTTCGAGGACGAGGAGCGCGTCCACCGTCTGGTCGCCCGTGAGATGGACGTACTCGGTGGACGGGCGGAACGGGTAGTGCGTGTCGTTGGCGCGGACCTTGAGGTTGCCGGCCGGGACGACCAGACGCTCGCCGGGGAAACGGGCGGAGAGAGCGGCGCGGCGCTCGGCGGCGTAGGGCGCCTGCTCGATGGGGCGCAGGTCCTGGAGTTCGGTGTCGGCCCAGCCGGTCGTCATCAGCTCGGCCAGCTGGGGGGAGACGGACGGGTAGAGGCGGTTCTTGCGGTCCTTGGTCTCGGCGGTCTCTTCGGTCTCGGCGGTTCCGGTCGAATCCGTGGACACCTGGGGGCACCTTCTTCGTCTTGAGGCGAGGTCAGCTCGGCAGCAGTTGAGGCGCACTGGCAGTTCGAGGAACATCGTACTAGCGCGATTTTGGGGCATTGGAAATGAGAGTGGCGCTGACCTGCGCTTATCGAAAGGCGCGGCGGTGATCTTTGCGCGGGGCCTCCGGCCGACGGCCGGAGGGCGCAGTGCTTCTCGCGTCTCTGCCGACGGGCACCGAGGACGCCCCTACGGACTCGGCCAGCCAGCGGATCGCCGAGGTGGAGGACAACCGCATTCCTACGGGCACCGACTCGGCTGTGCCCGAGTCGCCCCAGTCGGGCGACGAAGGTCATGGCGGCCTGTCATGCGGTTGCTTCCACCTTCAACCGCTGCTGACGGCGGCTGCGTTGCAGGATCGGATCGGGGACGGGTGCGGCCGAGACCAGGCGCCGGGTGTACTCGTGCCGCGGCCGGTCGCACACGTCGGTGCTGCGGCCTTCTTCGACGATGCGTCCGTGTTGCAGTACCAGGGTGCGTGCCGCGAACTCCTTGACGACGGCGAGGTCGTGCGTGATGAACAGGTAGGCGCATCCGAGCGTGTGCTGGAGTTCGGAGAGGAGACTCAGTGCGGCGGCCTGGGTGGTGACGTCGAGGGCGCTGGTCGGCTCGTCGCAGATGATGAGCCTCGGTTGCCGGGCGACCGCCCGGGCGATGGCGATGCGCTGGCGCTGACCTCCGCTGAACTGGGCCGGATACCGGTCGGCCGCGTCCTCGGGCAGGCCCACACGGCGCAGCAGATCGCCGATGCGATCGCGGACCTCCTGGCGTGACCGGGGCGAACCGGTGAGCAGGGGTTCGGCCAGCGTCCGGCCCACGGGCAGCGCCGGGTTGAGCGACCCGTACGGGTTCTGGAAGATCGCCTGGAGGTCGCAGGACAGCAGTCGGCGGGCCCGGCCGGCGAGGCGGGTGATGTCCCGCCCGTCGAGCAGTACGCGTCCGTCGCTGACCGGGGTGAGTCCCAGCACCGCCCTGCCGATGGTCGTCTTTCCCGAGCCGGACTCGCCCACGAGGGCGACCGTCTCGGCCTGACCGACCTCGAACGACACGTCCTCGATGACGGTGGTCGGGGGCCTGCGGAAGCCACGGGTCGGGTAGCGGACCGCCAGGGAGTCGAGCTGGAGTACAGGTGTTGTGGTCACGCGATCCTGCTCTCGGTACGAGCGATGCTGGGCGTGCTCTCGATGAGCTTCTTCGTGTACGGGTGCCGGGGCCGGTAGAACATGTCCTCGACCGAGCCCTCTTCGACGATCCGGCCGTTCTCCATCACGATCGCGCGGTCGCAGCTGTCGGCCACCACCCCCAGGTCGTGGGTGATCAGGATGATCGCCATGCCGTGTTCGTCGCGCAGCGACCGCAGCAGGTCCAGGATGCCCGCCTGTACGGTCACGTCGAGTGCCGTGGTGGGCTCGTCGGCGATCAGTACCTTCGGGGATCCGGCCAGCGCCATGGCGATGACGACGCGCTGGAGCATGCCGCCGGACAGTTCGTGGGGGTGCCGGCGCGCGATGTCGTCGGGATCGCGCAGGTGGACGCTGGTGAGCAGCTCGCGGATCCGCTGCCGTACGGCGTCCTTGCCGCCCTGCACGTCACCGGTGCGCCGGACGACCTCGGACAACTGGGAGCCGATGGTGAAGTACGGGTCGAGCGCCACCATGGGTTCCTGCGACACCAGGGCGATGTCCCGGCCCCTGATGCGTTGTAGCTCCCGCTCCGGCAGACCGCTGATGCGGGTGCCCGACAGCCATGCCGAGCCACCCGTCACGGACCCGTTGGGGGCGAGCAGCCCGAGCAGGGACAGGCCCGTCACCGTCTTTCCACTGCCCGATTCGCCCACCAGCCCGAAGATCTCACCGGGGCGGACCGTGAAGCTGATCGAGTCGACCACGGTACGCGGCCCCTGCGCCGTGGCGAAGGCGATCGAGTAGTCCTGTACGGCGAGCACCGCCTCGACCGACGGTGTGTCCGACGGCTTGGCGGCATCCTGAGGGGCCGCCACGGGAACCGGTCGGCGCAGCCGGCCGCCGCCGGTGGCCTGCCGCCGGTCCTGGTCGAGGTCGCGCAGCCCGTCGCCGACCAGCCCGAAGGACAGGGACATCAGGCCGATCACGCCACCGGAGACGAACAGCAGATAGGGGTCCTGCTGCATGATCTGCGCGGCCTCCCCGACCATGCCGCCCCAACTCGGGGCGGGCGCCGGCGTGGCAAGGCCCAGGAATCCGAGGCCGGTCTGGATGGCCAGGGCATTGCCCGAGAAGAGGAAGACCGGGACCAGCAACTGCCCTGTCAGACGGGGGAGGATGTGCCGGGCCATGATCCGTGCCGGGCCGAGCCCCGACACCCGGGCGGCGTCCACGAACAGTTCCTCGCGCAGCTCCAGGCAGGAGCTGCGGATGATCCGGGCGAGGCCCGCGGAGGCGAAGAAGCCGAGCGTGAGCATGGCGGCGACGTTGCTCTGGTAGAAGATCGCGAGGACGGCGAGCGTGATGATGACCGCGGGAACCGAGAGCATGATGTCCAGCACGGCGACGATGAACCGGTCGGTCCAGCCGCGCAGATAGCCGGCCAGAACGCCCAGCGACATGCCGAAGACGGCGTAGACGAGTACGGCCAGCCCCACCCCGATCAGGGTGGGCCGTCCGCCGTGGAGGAGCCGGCTCAGCACGTCGCGGCCGAGGACGTCGGTGCCCAGCGGATGGTTCGCCGACGGACCGGACAGGGTGTGGAACAGGTCCTGCGCAAGCGGCGGATGCGGTGCCAGGAGCGGGGCGAGGATCACGGCGACGGTGATCACGGTGACCACGAGAAGCGCTGTGACGGTGACGGGACGGCGCCATATCCCGGCGAAGGGATTGGTCCTCGCCCGCGATCGCGCCTTCGGGGGCGGCTCGACAGTGGTCATTCCGTACGTACCTTCGGGTTGAGGAGGCTGTAGAGGACATCGACGAGAAGGTTCACCACCATGACCATGACCGTGAAGGTGATGGCGAGGCCCTGCACGACCGGTAGATCGTGCTGATTGGTCGCGTCCACGACCGTGGTGCCCAGACCGGGCAGGGTGAAGACGTTCTCGACGAGGATCGTGCCGGGGATGAACGTGATCATCATGAGGCCGATCGTGGTCACCACCGGCAGTCCGCAGCCCCGCAGGGCGTGCTTCCAGATGATCGACGAGGACCGGATGCCGGAGGCCCGCAGCGTTCTGATGTGGTCGAGGGCGAGGGTGGACAGCATCGCGTCGCGAGTGACCTTGGAGATGAAGGCGATTCCCCCGATCGAGAGAGCTACCACCGGCAGGACGAGGCCGGCCGCCCATTGCCCCGGGGACTGGGCGAACGGGGTGTACCCGGTGGCGGGGAAGATCGCGAACTTGACGGCGAACACGGCGACCAGCAGCAGCGCGATCCAGAAGTTGGGCACCGCGCTGCCCAGCAGGGACACGATGTCGAACAGCCGACGGCTGAACCGGCCGCGCGTCGCGCTGAACACGCCGAGAACCACGCCGACCAGGCTCGCGACCACGGTCCCCCCGATCACCAGCGCCAGGGTGACAGGCAGACGCTGCCCGATCAGCCCCAGCACGGATTCGCCGGTGAACAGCGAATCGCCGAGGTCACCCCGCAGGAGGTCGCGGAGGTACAGCCAGTACTGCACGACGACCGGCTGGTCGAGATGCATCGCGGCCCTCAGCGCGTCGTACTGCTCCTGCGTCGCGTTGATGCCGAGCACTGTTCGTGCCGGATCTCCCGGCACGAACGATTCGAGAAGGAAAGTGATCGCCGAGACGATCACAAGGAGCGGGATGGACAGTGCCAGCCTGCGGAGAAGGATGGGAAACATCGGTCCTCGTCAGCGAACGGTCCACGTGGTGTTCGAGGTCAGCTGGGCGCCGCCCTCCGGGAACTGCACGCCGTGCAGCTTGGTGTTGTACATGGCGATCGTGTCCGTACCGGACACCGGCAGCGCGAGCGCCTTCCGCACGATCACATCGGTGAGATCTTTCGCCGCCGCCCCGCTGGACTTCGCGTCCGACTTGGCGAGCCGGGCGTAGGCGGCGTCGACATCCACGTCGGTCACGCCGAAGAGGTTCATGATGCCCGTCTTGGTGAAGCCCGCCTGCTGTGCGTAGAAGTTGGGCTCGCCACCCGTGCCGGGTGACAGCACGGTGGCCGCGTACTTCTTCGACAGCAGGTCGTTGATCCAGGCGCCGAAGTTCGTGGCGGCCCTGAGCTCCAGCCTGACGCCCACGTTGGAGAGCTGGTCCTGAACGGCCTGGACCATCTTGGCCGTCGAGGGGTCGAACGACCCGTAGTTCACCGGGATGGTCAGCCCCTTCTCGTACCCCGCCGCCTTCAGCAACTCCTTGGCCTTGGCGGGGTCGTAGGGGTACATCTTCGCGGCTGCGGAGCTGTAGCCGTCGTAACCGGGCATCGCGGGCTGGGAGACCGGTGTACCGAAGTCGCCGTAGACCGCCTTCGTGATCGCGGTGCGATCGACGGCGAAGTTCAGTGCCTGCCGGACACGCTCGTCGCCCAGCCCCTTGACGACGGTGCCTTCACGGTCCAGGAGGAACAGGCCCGACCAGGTGGTGGGCTTCTTGAGCGTGGTGAGCGCCTTGTCGCCCTTGATGGTCGGCGCCACGTCCGGAGTGCCGTACATGAGGTCGATCTGCCCGGACTTCAGGGCCTGCACCTGCGAGTTGGCGTTCGGCATCACCCGGACGGTGATCTTCTTGAAGTGGACGGCGGACTGGTCCCAGAAGTTCTTGTTCGGAACGAAGACGTAGTGGTCACCGGAGACCGACTGCTGGGCGCTGTACACGTACGGCCCGGCGCCGAACGTCGCGGAGGCCAGCTGCTTCGGGTTCTTCAGCCCGGCCGGGCTGATGACGGCGCCGCCCATGTACGAGGGCGTGAACAGGGTGCCCATGTCGGGGTTCGGTGTCGGGCTGCTGATCGCCACGGTCGAACTGTCCGGTGCGGAGAAGGTCAGGGGACGGAAGTAGGCGACGGTGGGTCCACTGCCCTTCTGGAAGTACTTGAACGAGTTGACGACATCGGTGGCGGTGATCGGCGTACCGTCGGCGAACTTCACGCCCTTGCGCAGACGGAGCTCGAACTTGGTGTTCCCCTGGCCGATGTAGCCCCACTTGTCGGCCAGCCCGGCCCC
Organism: Streptomyces sp. NPDC002156; assembly: GCF_053593675.1. Classification (NCBI taxonomy): domain Bacteria; kingdom Bacillati; phylum Actinomycetota; class Actinomycetes; order Kitasatosporales; family Streptomycetaceae; genus Streptomyces; species Streptomyces sp. NPDC002156. The sequence goes on from NZ_JBSFDA010000114.1 coordinate 20,994, forward strand.
CAGGGTTCCGTCGGCCTTGCGGGTCAGCAGCGTCGCGTAGGCGGGGTCCATGTAGTTCAGGAAGGGCCCGACGGCGACCTGGGCGGGGTCCAGGCTGTTGGGCGCCGAGGACAGGGCGACGGTCAGGTTCACCGGGCCGGTGCTGCCGCCGTTGCCTGCGTCGGTCTGTCCACCGCCGCAGGCGGCGAGTGCGAGCGTCGCCACCACGCCGATCGAGGCCTGGAGTGCGGTTCTTCTCTTCATTGAGGGTCTCCGTTGCGTGGAAGTGCCGGGGAGAGGGGCAGGAACCGGGAAGATCGGCTGACTCGTGGGGCGCCTGTGAGAGGGATGGTCCAGGAGGCGGCCCGGGTCTGGAGTTGGCGATCCCGGCGTGGGTCGAGCGGGTCTCCGCGGCTTTTGTGGCCGACTGCGATCAGCGGTTGGATGACCCCGCCACGGCTACTTTGAGTAGCTTTAACGTGTCGCTAACACGTTAAAGTGGGTGTCCTGTAAATTAACTGTGTCTCTCGCATTGCGCAAGAGGTTCCTGGAAGGCGGTTGTGAGTGGCACCACGGAGCAGAAGGGTCACCAGTGCGGATGTGGCCCGTGAGGCCGGTGTTTCCCGGGCGACGGTGAGCTTCGTCCTCAACAACACGGCACATCAGAAGATCACCGACGCGACCCGGCAACGCGTCCTGACGGCTGCGGCCATGCTCGGCTACGCCCCGTCGCCTGCAGCGCGAACGCTCCGCAACGGGCGTTCCGACGTGGTGCTCGGGCTGCTGCCCGACTGGCCTCTCGGCCACTCGGCGGGAGAGCTGATCCAGGAGCTGACCCGCGCGTTCGCGAGTCGCAGTCTGACCTTCGTCGTCCACTCCAGCATCCGGGGGGCCCGCTCGCTGGGTGAGATCTGGAAGGCTCTCACCCCGGCCGCCGTGCTGGCCTTCGAACCGTTCTCCGACCTCGACTCCGCGGCGATGCGGGCCGCCGGCATCGAGGTGATCGTCGCCATGTACGACTCGCAGGAGCACGGGTCGGGCGAGGGCGTCACCAGCGGGCGCAGGATCGGCGCCGTGCAGGCTCGCCATCTGGCCGCCTCGCACCGGCGCCTGGGATACGCGTACCCCGACGAGGAACGGGTCGCCGTGTTCGCCCGGCCACGCCTGGACGGCGTCCGGGAGGTCTGCGCCGACCTGGGGCTGCCCGATCCCGACGTCCGGACCATCCCGCTCACACCGAGCGGGGCGGCCGACGCCATCCGGGCATGGCGTGCCATGGACACACCGGTGACCGGTATCTGCGCGTTCAACGACGAGGTCGCCATGGCTGTGCTGGCCGGAGTGCAGTACCTGGGCCTCCAGGCGCCCCGGGACATCGCGGTGATCGGCGTCGACAACAGCCCCGCCTCGGCAGTGGCCTGTCCACCGCTGACCACGGTCGTCCAGGACGTCGCCGCCGTCGCCGAGCACTACGCGGACTCCGTGACCGCCGCGCTCGCCGGTACGCAGGCCTCCGAGGAACTGGTCGAGCAGCACATCCGGCTGGAGGTGCGTGAGTCGGCGTGACCGCCTGACGTCATCGTGGCCGAGGCGACCGGACCGGGGCGGCACCGCTCCCGCACCCCGGCCGCCCCTTCCCGTGTCCAAGGAGGGCACAGAGAGCTGATCCGCCGGAACAGGCACAGACCGAGGTCGTCGTCGAGATCCCCGGGGGTCGCCGGAGCGCGCGGGCCGGTGCCGGTCAGGACGTACAGACCGTGGAACCCGGGCTCCATGGCCATGCTGTGGCCGCACGGCGGCGGCTTCCTCGCCGGCGACCTCGACATGCCCGAGGTGTACGTCGTGGCATCCGAACGGACTGCGCGGGCCCAGGTGTCGGTGGTTTCCGTCGACTGTCGGCTGGAGACAGGCGGGGTCCGTTGTCCGGTTCCGCCGGACGACGCGTGTGTGCCACGCGGCGATGGTTCCGTACCGATCTGGCCGCCGACGCCGGAACCGTGGCCCTCGGCGGAGCGGGCGCGGGTGCGGCCCGCTGTCGTGTCAGGGAACAGCGGGCCGCGGTCTGTGGGGCCGGTGTACGCAACCCGGCGCGACTGCTCAGGCGTCGACGGTCTCCGCGTACGCCTCGCTCATCTTGATGAGCTGCTCCAGCACCTCACCGGGTAGCGGTGCGGGCAGGAAGCCGGTGAACTGGCGCATCGTCATGGACGACAGCAGGAGCAGCGCGCCGTCGTTTCCCTCCACGACTGCGGCGGACTGTTCCTTGGTGAGTCCGGATGTCATCGCCGCTGTCAGGGCAGGACCGACGGTCGGGTGGGTGAACCACTCGCCGGCGGTGGAGTCGAGGGTGAGCGGCCGCAACACGTTGTCGCCCTTGAGGACCAGGGCGGCGGTGTCGGCGACCTCGTGGGCGTTGTCGGCGAGCTGCACCTGGTGGTTCCCGGCGGCGACGGTCCAGTCGGCGCGGGTGATGTCCCAGTAGGCGAAGGCCCGGCGGTCGAGGGCGATTTCGACGGTGGTGCTCTCGCCCGGAGCGAGTGCCACCTTGGCGAAGCCGCGCAGTTCCCGGGCCGGACTGCTGACCGGCCGCTCGGGCGCGGACACATAGACCTGGACCACGTGCTTGCCGAAGCGGTCGCCGGTGTTCGTGACGCCGACACTCGCAGTGGCGGTGTCAGGGCCGGTGGGCGTGACCCGGAAGTCGGTCTGCTCGAAGGAGGTGTAGCTCAGGCCGTGGCCGAAGGGGTAGCGGACGGCCACGTCGGCGGTCTCGTAGTAGCGGTAGCCGACCATCACGCCCTCCCCGTAGCGGACATGGTCCTGCTCGCCGGGGAAGTTGAGGAAGGACGGGTTGTCGCTCAGCCGGTACGGGATGGTCTCGGCGAGGCGGCCGGAGGGGTTGACCCGGCCGGTGAGCACATCGGCGATGGCTCCGCCGCCGGCCTGGCCGGGCAGCCAGGCCTCGACCACGGCGTCCACCTCGTCGTGCCAGCCCTCCAGAGAGACCACACCACCGTTGACCAGCACCACGACGACACGGCGGGTGGCCCCTGCCACGGCGCGGATCAACTCGGTCTGCCGGGGCGGCAGCAGGAGATGCTCACGGTCGTAGCCCTCCGACTCGTCGGCGTCGGGCAGACCGACGACGAGCACGGCGACGTCCGCCGCAGCGGCCAACGCGACAGCCTCCTCGCGCAGTTGGGCGGTGTCGGAACGATCCGTGGTGCGATGTCCCTCGGCGAAATCGACCTGGGCGCCGGGCAGCAGCGCGCGCAACTCCTCCAACGCACTGTCCACGCAGGTGGCGTTGACGTGGGAGCTGCCGCCGCCCTGGTGGCGCAGGGTCGTGGCGAACTCGCCGATGACGGCGATGCGGCCGGTGGGGGAGAGCGGCAGGGTCCGGTCGCGGTTCTTCAACAGCACCAGGGCGTCGGCGGCGACCTCGCGGGCGAGCCGGTGATGCGCGGCGAAGTCCACTGTCACCGGGTCGACCTGCGCGCGGACCCGCTCGGCGAGGGTGCGCAGTCTGTCGACAGTGGTGTCGACGACGGTCTCGTCCAACTCGCCGGCACGGACCGCGTCGGCGACCTGTGCGTCGGTGTCGCGATGAGTGCCCGGCATCTCCAGGTCGGTACCGGCGATCAGCGCGGCGACGCGGTCACCGACGGCTCCCCAGTCGGAGAGGACCAGTCCGTCGAAGCCCCACTCCTCGCGGAGCACCTGGGTGAGCAGCCAACGGTTCTCGGCGGCCGGAACGCCGTTGAGCTTGTTGTAGGCGCACATGACGGTTGCCGGGCGGGCCTCGGTCACGATCCGCTCGAACGCCGGGAAGTAGATCTCGCGCAGGGTGCGTTCGTCGACGTCGACGCTCACCCGCATGCGGTCGGTCTCCTGGTTGTTGGCCGCGAAGTGTTTGACCGAGGCGCCCACGCCCTGGCTCTGCACACCGGTCACATGCGCCGCTCCCAGTACGCCGCTGAGCAACGGGTCCTCCGAGAAGTACTCGAAGTTGCGGCCGCACAACGGCGAGCGCTTGATGTTGACGCCGGGGCCCAGCAGTACGTCGACCCCGAGAGCTCGGGCTTCGCGTCCGAGCGCTTCTCCCACCCGGCCGATCAGTTCCGCGTCCCAGGTCGAGGCCAGCGCGACCGAGGGCGGGAAACAGGTCGCCGGATGACTGTCGTGCAGGCCGAGGTGGTCGGCGTCCGAGCGCTGGAGCCGGACGCCGTGCGGACCGTCGCTCAGTACGAGGGAGGGAATCCCCGCTCGCTCGGCGGGCTTGCTCGACCACATGTCCCGCCCCGAGAGCAGCACGGTCTTCTCGTCGAGACTCAGCTCGGCCGGGCCGTGATCGTGGTTGGTCGCCATGGTGGAGATCCTTGGATGAGTGAGGTTCAGGAACGGGTGGCCGGACGCAGCGCCAGGAGGTGGCTGCCGGATCCGAGTCGCTCGACGGCCTCCGCGCAGCGCCAGCCGTCCGGGGCGCTGAACAGCCCGGTGGTGCCGGGCGGCAGTACGGCCTTCACCGTGAGGGTGTCGCCGCTGATCGACCAGGCGACGGACGCCGGACCGTACGGAGTGGTGATCGAGGCCTCGGCCGAAGTGAGCGTTGCGCCCGGGCGGGGCGCGATCTCGAGCGTGCGGTAGCCGGGAGAGGCGGGGCGCAGCCCCGCGACGGACCGGTAGAGCCAGGCGGCGACCGCACCGTAGGCGTAGTGGTTGAACGACAGCATCATGCCCGCGTTCTCGACGTCGATGCTGCCGTCGGGCTGGATGGCGTCCCACCGCTCCCACATGGTGGTGGCACCGCGGGCGACCTGGTAGAGCCAGCCCGGGCACTCAGGGTTGAGCAGCAGTTGGTACGCCTCGTCCGTGTGGCCGGTGCCGGTGAGGGCGGGCAGCACGAACGGTGTGCCCAGGAACCCTGTGGCGATGCGTCCGCCGCGGGCGCGCACCAGACCCGCGAGGGCCTTGCCCACGTCGGCGCGCTCGGCGGCCGGCACGATGCCGAACTCGAGGGCGAGCGCACAGCCGGTCTGGGTGGTGCGGGCGTGGTCGCCCCACTTGTGCCAGGCGGCCTCGGCGGTACGCCGGTGCAGGTCCGTGTACCGGTCGGCGTCGTCGAGGTGGCCCAGTTCCCGGGCCGCGTCGGCGAGCAGACGGGCGCTGTGCGCGACGAACGCGGTGGCGACATAGCCGGAGTCGGTGGTGGCCCGCGCCGGATCCTCAGGTGGCGCGGCCGGGTCGAGCCAGTCACCGAGCTGCGCGTTGCCGCTCCAGGTCCCGTCGTCGTCCAGGTGATCGACGGTGAACCCGACCCACGCGCGCATCGCCGCGTAATGCCGGGCCAGCATGCCGTGCCCGCCGTAGGCCTCGAACAGGGCGGCCGGTACGACCGTGGCGGCATCGCCCCAGCCCGCGGCGCCGCCGGCGTGCGGCAGTTCGGCCGGTGGCAGCTCGCCGAGCGGCACATCGGGGACCACCAACGGGACAGCGCCGTCCGGCCGCTGCTCGATGCGGAGATCGGTGAACCAGCTGTCGAGGAAGGACGCGCTGTCGAACGTGGCGCAGGCCGTCGGGGCGAAGGCCATGATGTCCCCGGTCCAGCCGAGCCGCTCGTCCCGCTGCGGGCAGTCCGTGGGCACGGCGAGGAAGTTGCCGCGCTGCGAACGTACGACGTTGGCGTACAGCGTGTTCACGTGCTCGTCGGAGCAGTGGAACTCGCCGATGCGGCGCAGGTCGCTGGCCACCACCTCGACTTCCACCGCCTCGACGGTCACGCCCGGTGAGGCGACGATCTCGGCGTACCGGAAGCCGTGGAAGGTGAACTCCGGCCGCAGTCGGGTCGGGTCGCCGGCCAGGGTGTACTGGTCGGTGGCACGGGCGCCGCGCAGGATGCTCGTCAGCAGACGGCCGTCTCCGTCGAGCACCTCGGCATGCCGGACGGTGATCGTGCCTCCCGCCGGGCCGCCTGCACGGAGCCTGAGCCAGCCGGTGATGTTCTCGCCCGCGTCGACGGCGATCGTGCCGTCGGGCAGGGTGCGTTGCTCGGGCCGGATGACCTGGACCACCCGCACGGGTGGGTGCGCACGTTGCGTCAGCCCCCTGGGCAGGGGGAGTGCGGTGACCTGTTCCCAGTCGTCGTCGACGAAGCCCCGCAGCTGCCAGCACTCCGGCTCGTGCCGCAGATCGTGTTCGCAGCCGTCGTACAGATCCGTCGCCAGCAGACCGCCGTAACCACCCTTCCAGCGGTCGTCCGTGACGACGGTGACCTCGGTGCCGTCGGCCAGGGTGACTTCGAGCTGGGCGAGCAGCGCGGTGGTGTCGCCGTAGACGTTGCGGTTCTTGTGCCAGGTGAGATGGCCGCGGTACCAGCCGTCGCCGACCGCGGCGGACAGGGCGTTCGTGCCGGGGCGGAGCAGGGCGGTGACGTCGTAGGTGGCGTAGAGCAGGCGGTTGGGATAGCTCGTCCAGCCCGGTTCCAGCAGGTCGTCGGAGACGGGCCTGCCGTTGAGCGCGGTGCGGTGCACGCCCAGTGAGGTCACGTACAGGCGCGCGGATACCGGCTCCGCCGGGAGGTCGAACTCCCGGCGGAGCAGCGGTACCGGGCCGGGGGAGGTACGGCCCCGGTCACTGGGGAGGTGGACGGGGCGGGCCGTCCAGTCCTCGTCGTCGAGGAGCGCGGCCTCCACCCGGGCCGGTTCGCTCCAGTCCGTCCACCCGAGGTCGGTGCGGACCCGGACCCGCCAGTACCGGACCTCGCGGCTGCGCAGGGGTTCGGCCGGCCACGGGTGATCGGTCACCGTGTCGGACTCGACCACCCCGCCGGACGAGCTGTCGCTGAAGGACAGGTCGGTCGACACCTGGATCTCGTAGGCGTGTTGCAGGACGTCCGCTCGTTCGCTCGTCAGCGACCACGACAGGCGCGGGGCGGGATACGGGGTGGCCGGCAGACCGGAGTCGTCCTCGGTGTGCAGCCCGACGGCCGACGTCGCTGCGTCCGTCGCGTGGAGTGCCGTACGGCTCGACGTGTTCATCGCTGGAGGTGCCTCCGGAGGAATCGCAGCGTGGACCGGTGCAGCGTGGTGCGGTGCGGGACGGAGCCCCAGGCATGATCCGCGCCCTCGACGATCTCCAGCCGCGCGTTGCCGTCGTAGTGGTCCAGATAGCGGCGTACGTATGCGAGGGGAGCGATGTCGTCCTTGTCGCCGTGCAGGATGTGCACGGGCCCGGTGTACGCGCCGGAGCGCCCGTAGACGTCGAGACCGGCGAGGTCGTCGACGAGAGCGGGGCTGATCCGGTAGCCGTCGGCGTCGAAGTAACCCTTCTCTTCCAGTTCGGGGGCGAGGTCGCGACCCTTGAGACGGCCGCTGCCGACCTCGAAGGGAGCGACGGCAGCCGGGGACCAGAGGCACAGGGCGCTGATCCCGGGCACTTCTGCGGCCGTGATGCCGGCGACCACACCGCCCATGCTCATACCGAGCAGGCCGATACGGCCGGGGTCGGCGAAGTCGAGGGTCCGGACCACCCCCAGTACCGTGCGGGTCTCGTCGATCTCACCGGTGATGGTGACATCGAAGAAGTCACCGTCGCTCTCGCCGTGTCCGGAGAGGTCGAACCGGACCGAGGCGATGCCATGGGACTCCAGAAGCCGGGACATGGCGACGAAGTTCGGCAGTTCGAACCGATTGGACGTGAAGCCGTGCACGAACACCACGGTCGGCCGGCGGGTTCCGGTCGGCCCTTCCGGGATGTGCAGCGTGGAGCGCAGCGTCAGGTCACGGTGACGGAAGTCGTGATGGCGGATCAAGGAGCAGCCTTTTCGGTCGTCTTGAGTACGGAACCACTGCTCAGGTCGGCAGGCGCCGCGGGCTGGGCCGCTCCGGGCAGCCGTGGCACCCAGACCAGGCCGATGACCGCCGAGACCACCGCGAAGCCGAAGAGCAGGCCGAAGAACAGCCGGGTGTGGCCCACGGCGAAGGCAGGTGTGCCCAGCGCGGCAAGACCGGCGACGGCTCGGGTGAAGGCCATGGTCACGCCCGTGGCGGTGGCCCGCAGCAGGGTGGGGAAGAGTTCCTGCGACCAGATCTTGTAGATCGATTCGCCGGCGAAGGCGTTGCCGAGACCGGAGACGAGCATGACGGCGACCAGAGTGAACCTGCCGGGCCCGAACAGGGCCGGCAGCGCCCAGGCGAGGACGATCAGGCCGGTGCCCGCCGCGAACCAGGCGTGCCTGGCCGGTCGGTCGATGACCCGCATGAACACCAGTCCGGCGACGAAGCCCACCGGAAGTCCGAGCAGGGAGAGCTGGGAGAACTGCGCGACCTCTCCCTTGGCCAGAGCGGTCCACAGGAAGGTGCCGAACTGCCCGAGGGTGTTCGCCCCGAGGTTCCAGGTGGCGTAGTAGAGGCCCGTCGCGAACAGGGGGTAGACGGTCGGTGCCCGGAAGAGATCCCGGACGCGGCTGAACTGGATGGTCTCGGCGGCGGCATGCGGGTGTGCGTCGGCGGCCCTGCGTGCGGCGGTCCACTCGGCCGACTCGCGGAGGGTGAGGCGCAGGAGCAGCACGACGACGGCAACGACCAGCAGGTGGGCGAAGAGAATCCGGCCGCCGGACATGCCCTGCGCCCCCATGAAGGAGCTCAGCGTCAGTACGGCCACGATGCCCGCCAGCCAGAGCATGCTGGAGAACACCACCATGGTGCCCTTCTTGCCGGCCGGTGCCTCCTCATTGACGAGGGCGAGCGACACAGGGAGGTCCGCGCCGATGGCCAGACCCGTGACGACCACACCGGCGTAGAGCGGAGCGGGGCCCGTCGCCACGAGGAGCAGCAGGACACCGACGGCGTAAAGAACGAGGGAGAGGGTGAAGACGGTCCGCCGGCCGAACCGGTCGCCCAGTCGGCCGCCGAACAGTGCGCCGACCGCGAATGCCAGGGTCTGCAACCCCAGCAGGGAGCCGATGGTCCCGGGACTGAGCTGGAGCGGTGTGGCGTAGTAGCCGCCGATGGCGATTCCCGACGTCACCAGGGCCGCGGCATCCAGGTACGAGGCCATGCCGGCGAGGGTCGCGGTCTTCCAGGGGTTGTTCGTGGTCTCGTTCAGGCCAGGCATGGGTCCTCTTCGTTGAGTACCGGGGACGGGGACGGGTGGGGACCTGAAGGGCGGTGCCTGGTGGGAGCCCCGACTGCTACTACTAAGAGTTACTTAATCGCGCCACTTAAACGTGTAGGTTGACTGAGCGGGTAAGCTAGCCCGCGATCGTGGGGTTTGGCAAGAGGTCTGTCAGAGGGTGGGATGCATGGCAGGGGTGGCCAGAGGCAGACGGGTGACCAGTGGGGATGTCGCACAGGAAGCCGGAGTCTCGCGCGCGACGGTGAGCTACGTCCTCAACGACACCCCGCACCAGAAGATCGCGGAGGCGACGCGCCGCCGGGTGTGGGAAGCGGCCACTCGCCTCGGTTACGCGCCTTCGGCTGCTGCGCGCACCCTGCGCACCGGGCGCTCGGACATCGTGCTCGGCCTGTTGCCGGACTGGCCGATCCAGCATGTTCTCGGCCGGCTCATCCAGCAGCTGACCAATGCCTTCGCCGAACACGAGCTCACCTTCCTCGTGCACTCGGCGGCCCACCCCGCCCGGCCGTTGCGAGAGATCTGGCGCGCTCTCACGCCGGCCGCCGTACTCGCACTGAACGAGTTTCCCGAGTCCGAGGCCGATGCCATGCGGACGGCAGGCATCGAGGTCGTCATGACGATGCACGGCGCGGCGGCGCGGGACCTCCGCTCCCCGTTGGTGTCGGAGGAACCGATCGGCGCGGTGCAGGCCCGCCATCTCGTCGACTCGCATCACCGGCTCGGCTACGCCTATCCGGACATCGCTCGACTCGATGTCCTGGCCCAGCCCCGACTGGCCGGGGTCCGCCAGGTCTGCGCCGAACGCGGCCTCCCCGAGCCCGAGGTCCGGACCGTCCCTCTGGAGCTGGACGGTGCCGCCGGAGCGGTGAAGGGATGGCTGGCGGCGGACCCGCCGGTGACGGGCATCTGCGCGTTCAATGACGATGTCGCCATGGCTGTCCTGATGGCCGCGCAGTTCCTCGGGCTGCGCGTCCCGCACGACCTCGCCGTGATCGGCGTGGACGACATCCCGAGCTCGGCCCTGCTGCGGCCGTCGCTGACCACCGTCGTCCGCGACACCGATGCCGTCGCGCGCGGTCTGGCGCGCCGCGTCGTCGACGCTCTCGACCGGAAAGAGGCGCCCGCCCACCCCGTCGAGGACGAGCTTCGGGTGCAGGTACGGGACTCCACCTGACCGGCTCTCCGTCACGGCTGCCGACCGACATCGGCGGGCTCGGCTGTGGCCCTGCACCAGCGCGGGGCTGAGATCCAGGGCATCCTCGGCGGTCCGCCAGGAGACGGGCCGGCGAACGGGTCCTCCGGGTTGTCAGGGGGGACCGACCGACAGGTGGAGCGCGCCCGATCCAGTCCAACTCGCCCCTGGCGCACAGCTCCTGACCGACCGTCGGCAAGAACTGAGGGTGCCGCAGGACGCGTGGCGAGACGCGTGCCGGTTCGGGAGACACTCGGCGCGCGGTCTGTCGCGGTGGCCGGAAGGGGGCGTGGCGGCCGAGTGAACGGCGGCCGGTACAGCGTGCGGGGCCGAGGACGCGGCGGACCTCGACGATGTCGTGCCTCCGGCCCACGAAGATGGCACCTGCCCCTCCCGCACGGTCTGGGAGGGGCCGGTGCCCGTGTCCGGGGACGGGTTACGTCAGTTCGTCTCCACCCCGACCGTCAGGGACCCGGCGTATCCGGCAGACGGTGAGCTGCCCAGGGCTGTCAGGGTGAGCAGGCCGGAGCGGGCGCCGCCTCCGTCGTAGATGGAGTCCTGGGTGAGCGTTGTACGGGTGACCGTGTTGCTGCGGTACGGCGCGATCGCCGCGACCGCTCGGGTGACGGACTCGGCGAAGTAGAGCTGCCCGGTGAAGAGTTCCCGGCCGCCGGTGAAGGAGCCGTCGGGGGTGAGCCGGACGTTGACATGGACCTTGAGATGGATGTGGATGCACCGCCCGCGGTACCAGCCCGGGTAGACCGTGGTGATCCGCGCGACGCCGTTGGAGTCCGTCAGTACGCCGCCACGGAGGAAGGTGCCGTTGTCGGGCTCGTTGTGGCCGTTCTCGCCCACGAATCCGGAGTACTCGCCCAGCACGTCCGCGTGCCAGATCTCCACCAGGGCGTTGCTCAGCGGGACGCAGGTGTCGTCGTCGACGACGGTGAGGGTGAGCTGGAACGGGATGCCGGTCTTGTTCTCGCGGATGTTGGAGCGGACGAACTGTCCGTCCAGGTAGTAGGGGCCTTCGGTCATCTCCCTCGTGAGGGTGCAGACGGCCGCGGCGGCCACGGGAGCGGTGTTCCCGGTGTCCGTGTCGGCTGTGGGGGCTTCAGGGGTGACGGCGGCGCCCACGGCCAGGGCTGCGGCTGTGGCGCCGGAGGCGATCAGGACGCTGCGGCGCCCGATCGTGTTCGCCTGTAAGGGCTCTGAAGTGTCTGTCATGTACTCAACAATAGAGCGGAACTTGTGAATCCGCTATGAATTCTGAGAAGTGACATGTTGTCAACTTCCTTATGGAACAAGGGAGTTGAGGGGGAGAGCTCGAGATCCCGGACAAGGTCAGCCCTGCATGGCGTCGCGGACGAGGGCGGTGTCGACGAACTGTTCGAAGCGGACGATGAGTCCGCCGCGTACGGCGAAGTGGTGGGCGACGCGGACGTCGATCGGCTTGCCGGTGGCCTTGTTGGCCGCGGTGTAGCGGGCGAGGACGACGACGTTCTCGCCGTCGACGACGTAGGTGTCGTCGTGGGCGGTCCAGCTG
>NZ_JBSFDA010000115.1:0-32461 GCF_053593675.1 Streptomyces sp. NPDC002156
AGCCCGTCCGGCGTTTGAGGACTAGGCCCGTTCAGGGCCGTAGCGGGGGTCTGGGTAGGGGCGGCGGGGGCGACAAAACCGCCTCACACGACACCCCGCCCCCGCAGCTCCGCCAGCTGACCCTCCGTCACCCCAACCACCTCGCCCAGCACTTCGGCCGTATGCTCACCCAGCGCAGGCGGCGCCACGTACCCCTCGACAGGAGTCCCCGTCAACCGGATCGGATTCGCCAGCATCGGCAGGTGTCGCCCCGACACCGGATCCTCGACCTCGACCAGCATCCCCCGATGCCGTATCTGCGGATCGGCGAAGACATCCGGCAGCTCGTTGAACGGCCCGGCAGGGACATCGTGTTCGTCCAGCACCGCAAGCCACTCGTCCCGCGTCCGGGTCCGCATGACCCCCGCCAGCACCGGCAGAATCTCCTCGCGATGAGTGATCCGCGCGGACGTCGTCGCGAACCGCGGATCCTGGAGCAGCTCGGTGCGCCCGGCCGCCGCGCAGAACCCGGCGAACTGCTTGTCGTTGCCCGCGACAAGGAAGATCGGCTTGTCCGCGCACTGGAACGCCTGGGACGGAATCCCCCCGTACCCACCGTTCCCGCGCCGCTCCGGAACCTCCCCGGAGACCAGGTAGTTCATCGCGAAGTGCGACAACGAGGCCAGTCCGCAGTCCAGCAGGGACAGGTCGATGAACTGGCCCTCACCGGTGACGTCCCGGTGCCGCAGGGCGGCGAGCACGGCCGTGGAGGCGTACAGCCCGGTGAGGATGTCGACCATGCTGACGCCGACCTTCATCGGCTCCTCCGGGTGCCCGGAGACGCTCATCATCCCGGACATGGCCTGGAAGATGCCGTCGTAGCCCGGACGCCCGGCATACGGTCCGGTCTGGCCGAAGCCGGTCACCGACAGGTACACCAGTCTCGGGTTGAGCCCCCGCAGGGTCTCCTGGCCGAGTCCGTACTTCGCCAGCGTCCCCGCCCGGAAGTTCTCGACCAGCACGTCCGACCGCGCGGCGAGCGCACGGATCAGCTCCTGCCCCTCGGCGGTGGCGTGATTGACGGTCACCGACCGCTTGTTGCGGTTGCAGGCGAGGTAGAAGGCGGCGGTGTCCGTCCGGTCGCCCTCGCCGTCGGGCCCGGGCGCGAAGGGCGGGCCGTACGTCCGTGAGTCGTCCCCCGTTCCGGGCCGCTCGACCTTGATCACGTCGGCGCCCAGGTCGGCCAGCATCTGGGTGGCCAGCGGCGCGGCGAGGATGCGGGACAGATCGAGGACACGGATCCCGGCCAGTGCGGTCGACGGCATCGAGGCGCCTCTCTGTGCGACTAACAGCAGAATGAGTTAGATAAATAATACATCCAACTCTCCTGATCGACCCGTACGATTGCCTCAACTAGCTGATTCATGTAACTATATCGATCGGCCGACAGGTCGAGACCGGAGGGCGTGCTGATGACCGTCGCGGCGAGAACCCTCACCGACCAGGAGCAGCGGGAACTCCGGACCTGGTTCCGGGCTCGCTGGGAGCGCGGGGTCGCCTTCAACCGCCTCTGCCGCATCCGCGTGACGCGCTGGGACCCGGACGCCGTCGAGATCGAGCTTCCCTACACCGAGTCCCTCTCCGCCCATGAGGGCGTCTTCCATGGCGGAGTCATCTCGGCCCTCATCGACACCGCGGGCGCCGGAGCCGTCATCGCCGGGCACGACTTCACGAAGGGGAGTCTGCTCAGCACCGTGTCGATGTCGGTGCAGTACCTCGCACCTGCCCGGGGCAGGGAGGCCGTCGCCTACGCACGCTGTGTCAGGCGCGGAGGCAGGTTGCACTTCGCCGATGTCGACGTAATGACCGACGGTCGCATCTGTGCGCGGGGCCAGGTGGTGGTGACCATCTCCGGGGAGCGACCGGGCGTCGGTGACCCCGTCGAACCGCTGGACGAGGAATGAGGAGTCACGACATGTCCGAGGACCCCATGGCGGCCTCTCCGCAGGACCTGGACCTGGTGCTGTACGAGGTCGACGAGGACGGCGTCGCCACCGTCACCCTCAACCGGCCCGAGCGCAAGAACGCGTGGAGCCTCCCCATGGAGCGCCGCTTCTTCGCACTCCTCGACGAGGCCGCGCACGACCCGGCGGTCCGTGCCGTGATCGTCACGGGCGCGGGCAGGGCCTTCTGCCCCGGCATGGACGTCCAGCGCCTGGAACAGAACGCCCAACCCGGTCAGTCGCTCAACCTCCAGGCCCGTGTCCCCATGTACAGCAGGCGCGACATGCCGAAGCCGCTCATCGCCGCAGTCAACGGCGCCTGCGCCGGCATCGGCCTGGTCCAGGCGCTGATCTGCGACATCCGCTTCGCCGCCCGAGGTGCCCGCTTCACCACCGCCTTCACCCGCCGCGGCCTGGCCGGCGAGTACAACCTGCCGTACGTCCTGCCCCGTGTCGTCGGCCTGGAGAACGCCCTCGACCTGCTGCTGTCCGGCCGGGTCTTCGACGCCGACGAGGCCAAGGAACTCGGCCTCGTCAGCCGGGTCGTGGAACCCGAGGACCTGCTCGACTCCGCCCGCGCCTACGCCAGGGACATCGCCCGCAACTGCTCCCCGCGCGCCATGGCCGTCGTACGCCATCAGGTCTACGGCGATCTCGACCGCACCTTCACCGACGCCCTGGCCCGGTCCTACTCCGCGATGGAGTTCTTCGCGGGCTCGCCGGACTTCCGCGAGGGCGTGGCGAGCTTCGTTGAGAAGCGGGAGCCGAAGTTCGAGGGACTTCCGCCGGACTTCGACCCGGACGAGGCCACCCGCGACGCGTTCCTGCCGTACTGACCGAACCGACCGATGAGTAGGAGTACGCGACCATGACAGGGCAGTCCTTCCCGGTCGAGGCCGGGCACATCATGATGTTCGCCCGCGCCATCGGCGACGAGAACCCCGCCTACCAGGGCGCCGCCCCGGTCGCCCCGCCCACCTTCACCATGGTGAGCGCTCAGCACGACCCCGACTACCACCTGCGGCCCAAGCCCGGCGAAGAGTGGTTCGGGTCCGGTGCGGGGCCCGGGGTGATGGCCGAGGGCGGTGGCGGGCTGCACGCCGAGCAGCACTTCGAGTACCACCGCCCGGTCCGCGCCGGCGAGACCCTGTACGCCCACTTCACCCTCGGACGCAGCTGGGAGAAGCAGGGCCGCAGTGGCCGGCTGCTCTTCAGCGAGCGCATCACCGAGTACCGGGACGCGGACGGCGAGCCGGTCGTCAGCGCCAAGACCGTCGCCGTCGTACCCGAGGGCCCCGCCACCCGTAAGGAGGACGCCCGATGAGCCTGAGCACGGACGACATCAAGGTCGGTGAGACGCGCGAGAGCGTCCTCGTCGACGACCTCAAGCGCACCCGGATCGTGCAGTACGCGGGCGCGTCCGGAGACTTCAACCCGCTGCACACCGACGAGAGGTTCGCCGTCGAGGCCGCCGGATACCCCGGGGTCTTCGCCCACGGCATGCTGACGATGGGCATGACCGGCCGGGTCCTGACCGACTGGGTTGGCGCGGAGTCGCTGCTCCGCTTCGGCGTGCGTTTCAAGGCCCAGGTCTGGCCCGGTGACACCCTCACCGCCACGGCCACCGTCGAGTCGATCGAGGAGACGGCGTCCGGCCCGGTCGCCCACTTCTCCCTGCGCACCCTCAACCAGGACGGCGCCGAGGTGGTCACCGGCACCGCGGCGGTCCGTCTGGAGCAGTGACGCCGATGGGCGGCGCGCAGGAGTCCGGACAAGCGGCCACCTGGACCGCCATGGTGAGCCGCGCCTACGACCATGCCCGTCCCGCCGTCCGCTTCGGCGACCTGACCTGGACCGGACGCGAACTCCTCGACCGGGCCGCCGGCGCGGCCGACTGGCTCGACACGCTCGGCCTCGAACCAGGCGCACCCGTACCGGCGTTGGCCGCCACCTCCGCCGACGCGCTCGCCCTGGTGATCGGCGGCGCCGGTTCCGGGCATCCGCTCGCGCCGCTCGGCGTCCGCATGACCCCATACGAACTCGCGGCGGTCGTCAGGGCCACCGAATCCCAAGTGCTCCTGGTCCAGCCCGAGTTCACCGCCCTCGGCGGACAGGTCGCCGAGCTGTCCGGCCGACGGGTCGCAGTCATCCCCGAACTGCGTACCAGTACACGGGAGTTGACAGCCGTACCCGAAGAACTCGCAGCCGTCCTGCACACCTCCGGGACCACCGGCCTGCCCAAACCCGTCCCCATGACCCAACGACGCCTGGCCGCCCGCGCCCGTGTCAACGGACAGCTCTGTGGACTCGACCCCGACAGCTTCTACGGCGGCAGCGCGCCTTTTCATCACATCGCCGGCCTCGGCAACATCGCCGTTGCTCTCGCCGCGGGCGCCCTGATCACCGGCCTGACCCGGTTCACCATCGAGGGCTGGACCCTGCTCCGGGACCTCGGCACCACGCACACCAGCATGGTCCCGGCGATGCTGGAGACCCTGCTGGCGGCGGGCGAGGCGCGGCACGAGACGCTGCGGACCCTCCAGTACGGCGGCGCACCCGTCCGCCCGGGCACTCTGCGCCGGACGTACGAGGCGATGCCCGGCGTCCGCATGCTCAACATGTTCGGGCAGACCGAGGGCTCGCCGATCAGTGTGCTCACCCCCGAGGACCACCGGGAGGCGGTCGCCGGACGCACCGAGCTGCTGCGGTCGGTGGGGCGGCCCGCTCCCGGTGTCGAGGTCAGGGTCCACGAGGCCGGTCCGGACGGCATCGGCGAGATCCACGGTCGCGCCGACCATTTCTTCCGCATCGACGCCGAAGGCTGGCTGCACAGCGGTGACCTGGGGCGCGTGGCCGAGGACGGCTATCTCTATCTCTACGGCCGGGGCACCGACATGATCATCCGTGGCGGTGAGAACGTCCACCCCCTGGAGGTCGAGACGCTCCTCACGGCCCACCCGGGCGTGGCGGACGTGGCCGTCACCGGTGTGCCCGACGAGCGGCTCGGCCAGACCGTCGTCGCATTCGTCGTGCCGGCCGACCCCGACGACCCGCCCCGGCCGGAGGCGCTCCGGCACTACACCCGCGCCCGGCTGTCCGGGTTCAAGGTGCCCGTCCGCTGGTGGTTGGTGGACGACCTGCCGCGCAACGCCAACGGCAAGGTCGTACGCCGTCGGCTGCGCGAGCCGTCCGAAGGAGGAACAAGTGCCTGACCACACCGACGAGTTGGACCCACAACGGCTCGACACACTCCTGCGCCGGATCCGCCGGGAGGTCGAACACGGCCCCCTGCCGTCCGCGCAGGTCGCCGTCGCTCGGGGCGGCCGGCTGTTGGCCTTCGAGACCTACGGTGACGCCGGCCCCGACACCCGGTACGTGCTGCAGTCCGTCGGACGATCGATCGTCGCGGGAGTCGTCTGGAAGCTGATCGGCGAGGGGCTCCTGGCCGTGGGCGAGCAAGTCGCCGCGATCATCCCGGAGTTCGCGCCGAACGGGAAGGAGACGGTGACCGTCGAGCAGGTGCTCACCCACACCGCCGGCTTCCCCTTCGCGCCCCTGGGCCTCCCCAAGATGCTGGACCGCGAACAGCGCCTGGCCGCCTTCGGCCGCTGGCGGCTGGACTACCCGCCGGGCAGCCGCTTCCAGTACCACCTCACCTCGGCCGCCTGGCTGATCGCCGAGATCGTCGAGCGGCGCACGGGGCTGACCTTCGCCGACTACCTGCACGAGAAGGTCGCAGGGCCGCTCGGCCTGTCGTCGATCGAACTAGGAGTGCCGGTCGACCGTCAGCCCGGCACGGTCGCCCCGATGCTCGCCACCGACCGCACGAGCGACGACCAGGAGGCCGACCCCTGGGGCCCCTGGTACCTCTCCGACCCGCGCGTGCTCGCGGCCGGCGAGCCGAGCCATGCCCTGGTCGCCACCGCCGCCGATGTCGCGCTCTACTTCCAGGCGTTGGAGCACTCGGGCCTGTGGAAGCCGGGCGCGGTCGCGGAGGGCACCCGGATCCGGTTCACGGAGCAGCCGTACGGCGAGCAGATCTACGGCGGTGGCGGTAACCGCCGTACCAGCATGGGGCTGTTCGTCACCGTGGCCGGCCCCGACGCGGGCAGCAACCTGCCGTCCACCGGATCGCCCGCGCTCTTCGGCAGCGCGGGAGCCGCCTACCAACTGGGCTTCATGGACCCGGAGTCGGGCCTGTCCTTCGCGTGCCTCAGCAACGGCTACCCGCTCGCCGGCTACGACCACTCGCCGCGCGGGACCGCCCTTCTCGCTGACATCGCGAACCTGGCGGCGGGCCTGGTCGGCTGACCGGGCCCGCCGCCAGGCGGGAGCAGGGGGACGACGCTCAGCGGCTGATCAGTTGCTGGGCGTTGTTGTGCATGATGTCGTCCTGGACCGACTCGTCCAGCTCCGAGATCAGCTTGCGGAAGTCGGCCGGGTTGGCCAGGCCCTCCGCGTGCGGGAAGTCGGAGCCCATGACGATGGACTCGTGGTAGCCGAGGCGCTTGACCAGGGCCACGGTGTCGTCCTCGGGGTAGGGCACCACGCGGATGTGCTTGCGGAAGACCTGGCTGGGCCGCTCGTCCAACTGCCCGCCGATCCAGGGGCCGTTGCGGCCCATGCCCCGGCTCTTGTCCATGTGGCGCACGAAGTGCGGCACCCACTCGGCGCCGAACTCGGACACCAGGACGTTGATGTCGGGGAACCGGCCGAAGAGGTTGTCGAAGATCAGCGCGGACAGCGTCTCCTCGATGGGACGCTGACCGTAGGTGTTCTGCCACTGCCAGGCCGACATCCGGAAGTGGATCGGGTGGGGGTCGAAGCCCCACGAGGGCGCCACCTGCGAGTTGTAGTAGAACTCGCTGATGTGGTAACAGACGCTCGCCTTGGCCTCGTTGACCAGTTTCCAGAACGGGTCGAAGTACGGGTCGCCCGGCGAACGGCCGTACACCGGCCCCGTGGGCAGCAGGATGAAGCGGGCGCCCTGCTCCAGGACGTACTCCAACTCCTTGACGGCGCTGGGGAGATCGCGCAGGGACAGCAGCGCGGGGGCGTAGATGCGGCCCTGGTGGTTGAAGCCCCACACCTCGTTCATGTACCGGTTGAACGAGTGGTAGTTGGCGTAGAGCGGCTCGACGCCCTTCACATACTCCTCGGCGACCAGTGCCCAGCCGCCCGGGTACATGATCGTCTGGTCCAGGCCCTGCTCGTCCATGACCCGCAGCCGGGCCTCGCGGTTCTGGTACGACTCGTGCATCGGCTCGAACTGGTAGGTCTCCTCCGGATTGCCCGAGGCCATCGCCTTGAGCATCTCCTTCAGCGAGCCGGGACGGTAGACCTGCCCGAACTCCGGTTCCAGGCATACGACGATCCGGTCACCGGCGAGGATCACCTCCCGCCCGTCCGGCAGCGTCACCGGTGCGACCGCCGCACCGAGGAACTCCTTCGGGAGGTAGCGGGTGAAGGAGTCCCGCTCCTCGTACATGTGCTGGTCGCAGTCGAAGATGCGCTTGCGCTGTTCGGCCATGGCCGTCGCCTCCGGACCCCAGGATCTATTCAGTACGCCTCCTATAATTATCTAACTGTTTCCAGGAGGCAAGGGGTGGGCCCGGAATGATGACGGGGGCGGGGTCAGTCCATGAGTTCGAGGACCGTCTTGGGTCCGGCGGCGTTGACCACGTCGTCCGCGCTGGAGATGTGCCGCTGCCAGAGCTTCTCGGCCTCGTCCGCCTTGCCCGACTCGATCAGGCCGACCATCCGCACATGTGCGCGGTGCCCCTTGAGGGCCTGGGTCTTCTGGGCCTCGGCGTCGGTGGCGGCCGCGGTGTACGAGGCGTTGGCCCGGTCGATGATGTTGCGGAGCATGCCGCACAGCAGGATCAGGGTCTGGTTGCCGGTGAGTTCGACCAGGAGGGCGTGGAAGGCGTCCTGTGCCTCGACCAGGGAGAGCGGGTCGTCGAGGGCGGCCTTCTCGTTCGCCACCGCGTCGCGCAGCCGCTTGATGTCCTCCGGCGTGTGCTTGGCGGCCAGCTGGCGGGCGCAGGGCGGCTCGATGAGGGCTGCCGCGCGGTAGATGTCGCCCAGGGTGGCGCCGCGGTACTCCAGGATCAGGCCGGCGTAGCGGGCGGCGACGTCCGAGTCCGGCGCGCTCACCCGGGCACCGCCGTGGGCGCCGCGCCGCACCGTGATCAGGGACTCCGACTCCAGCACACGGAACGCCTCGCGCAGGGTCGGCCGCGAGATGCCGAACTGCTCCATCAGGCCCGACTCCGGCGGCAGTGCGTCGCCGGGGTTCAGCTCGCCCCGGACGATCTGGCGGCGCAGATGGGCGGCGACCAGCTCGGCGGTCTTCGGGACCCGCACCTGGCGTCCGACACGGGTGCGGGCCGGGGCGGGCACGGCCGCCGTTTCTGCTGAGCGGGCTGCCTCGGCCACGATGGGCACTCCTTGTTCGCGATACGGCGTTCGGGATATAGCAAAATGAATCGTCTTAGTGCATCGAGGGTACCAGGTCAAGGGTCGGGTGGATCTTCCCGTGACCGGACTCGGCGAGACTTCTGGTATACAGGTGATTCATCTACCTATTAAGCTGGTTGGAGAGACCTCGATGACCGAGAATCCGACCCCGGTGATCCTCACCGAACTCACCGCCGACGGGGTCATGCTCCTCACCCTGAACCGGCCCGAGCGGCACAACGCCTGGACGCTGGAGATGGAGCTGCTCTACAACGAGCTGTTCGACCGGGCGGAGCAGGATCCAGGGGTACGGGCCGTGGTGCTCACCGGCGCCGGGCGCAGTTTCTGTCCGGGGATGGACATGAGCGTGCTCGACGGGGCGTCGTCCGGCGCCCGCCCGTGGCCGACGGACCAGCTGCCGCCGCGCACCCGTCCCATGTCCTTCCCCAAGCCCGTCGTCGCGGCGATCAACGGTGCCTGCGCGGGCATCGGGTTCAACCAGGCGCTGATGTGCGACGTCCGCTTCGCCGTCCCACAGGCCAAGTTCGCCGCCGCGTTCAGCGCGCGCGGCCTGGTGGCCGAGGACGGCGTGTCCTGGATCCTGCCCCGGCTGGTCGGCTACGGCAACGCCGCCGATCTGCTGCTGTCCTCGCGCCGGATCACCGGGACGGAGGCTCAGGCGATGGGCCTGGTCAACCGCCTGGCCGAGCCGGAGGACCTCCTCTCGGCGGCACTCGCGTACGCGACCGAGCTGGCCCGCTCGGCCAGCCCGTACGCCATGTCCCTCATCAAGCGGCAACTCGCCGACGACCAGGCCAGGACCTTCACCGAGAGCCGCGATCAGGCGGCCGCTCTCCTGGCCACGGCGAAGCGCGCCCCGGACTACCGGGAGGGCGTACGCAGCTTCATCGAGCGCCGGCAGCCGGATTTCGCGGGGCTGGGCGAGGACATCTCCGAGCCGGCGGAGACCTCGGCATGACCCGCGCCGAACTCCCGCTGCACCGCCGTACCGTCGCCGTCACCGCCTACGCGGAGGACGGCGGCGACGAGATCTCGGTCGAGGCGGAGCTGCGCGACGAGCGGCCGTGGGCCGAGCCGTCGGCCGCCGTCGTGCACCGGATGGTGCTGGTGGTGCGCGTCCGTCTCGCGGACATGGTGATCGTGGCCGCCGAAGCCGACATGCGGAGCTTTCCGCACGCCGAGTGCCCGCGCATCACGCCGGTGTTCGACGGTCTCGTCGGGCTCGGTGTCGCCGCCGGGTACAACCGGGCGATCCAGGAGCGGTTCCGGGGTGTCTCCGGGTGCACCCACCTGTACGAACTGGCTCGTGTGCTCGGCCCCGCGGTCGTCCAGGCGTCCCTTTCCGCCTACGTACGGCGCCGTGACGGCGGTGACCCCTCCGTCGGTCCGAGCCCCACCGCCGGTGTGCTCGACAGCTGTCACATCTGGGCGCCCGACGGGGTGGGTCTGCGCAAGCTCGACGCGGGCTGGCGCCCGGGGAGCGGGCCGCGTCCGGTCCCGCCGGTCGAGACCTTCGAGCGTCAGCGGCCCAGGTAGGCCAGCTCGGGGAAGTGCCCCTGGTACGCGTCCAGCAGGCGTTTGGCGACGGCGTACGAGTCGATCAGGGGATGGATCGTCAGGGCCTTGACGGCGTGTGCGCGATCACTGGTGGTGGCCGCCCGGATCACCGCGCGTTCGACGGCCTTGACCGAGCACACCAGGCCCGTGCCGTGCTCGGGGAGCGCGGCTCCGGCGACGGGGCGGGCGCCGTTGCCGTCCACGTGGCAGGGGACCTCGATGACGGCGTCGTCGTCGAGGACGGGGATCCGGCCGCGGTTGCGGACGTTGAGGATGAGAGATGCCCGCTCGTCACGGGCGATGGCCCGCATGAGGGCGAGGGCCACCTGCTCGTAGCCGCCGGACTCCAGGTCGCAGGAGTCCCGGTCACCCATGCCGACGGCGTCACGGTTCTCCGCCATGTAGGTGACCTCGCGCTCCAGGCGGGTGGCGTCCCAGGCGTTCCAGGCCGTGCGGGGCACGGGTGCGGAGCTGTCGGCGGCTTCCAGGGAGTCGTAGAAGCGCTGCTGCTGGGAGTGGAGGAAGGCGCCCCGGGTCTGCTCTGCGGCCCCGGCCGAGCGCACCGACTCGCGGCTGAAGTAGTAGTAGTGCAGGTACTCGTTGGGCAGTGCGCCGAGCGTGCGCAGCAGGTCGGCGCCGAAGAGTTTGCCCTCCTCGAAGGAGGTCAGCGCGGCCTCGTCCTCGAACAGCGAAGGCAGCAGGTCCCGGCCGTCGGCGTACAGGCCGCGCAGCCAGCCCAGGTGGTTCAGGCCCACGTAGTCCAGGCTGACGCGCGCCGGATCGACGCCGAGCGCCCCGGCCACGCGGCGGCCCAGGCCCACCGGGGAGTCGCAGATCCCGATCACCCGGTCGCCCAGGTGTGCGGTCATCGCCTCGGTGACCAGTCCTGCGGGATTGGTGAAGTTGATGACCCAGGCGTCGGGCGCCAGGGCCGCGATCCGGCGGGCGATCGCGACCGCCACCGGGACCGTGCGCAGCCCGAAGGAGATGCCGCCCGCGCCGACGGTCTCCTGGCCCAGGACGCCCTCGGCCAGCGCGATGCGTTCGTCCGCCGCCCGGCCCGCGAGCCCGCCGACGCGGATGGCGGAGAACACGAAGTCCGCTCCGGTGATCGCCTCGTCGAGGTCGGTGGTGGCGGTGACCGTCGGAGGGTCGGGGTGTCCGGCCGCCTGGTCGGCGAGGACCCTGCGGATCGTCGAGAGCCGCGAGGCGTCCAGGTCGTACAGGGTCACGTCGGTGACGCGCCCCTCGCCGCGGTCGCCCAGCAGCGCCCGGTAGACCAGCGGGACGCGGAAGCCCCCGCCGCCCAGGATCGTGAGTCTCATACTTCGACCACCTCAACTCCCGCCTCACGCAGCCGATTACAGGTCTTCTCGTCGCCCGGCGCGTTGGTCACCACGACGTCGAGTTCCTCCGGACCGCACACCCGGGCCATCCCGGTGCCGGGGAACTTTCCGGCGTCCGCGACCAGGACGACCTGGGCGCTGGCGGCGATCATCGCCCGTTTGACGGGCACTTCGACGGCGGTGGTGTCCAGCACCTGGCCGTCGGGGCGGACCCCGCTGGTGCCGAGGAACAGCCGGTCGGCATGGACCTGGCGCAGGTTGTCCTCGGTGAGGAAACCGACCAGGGAGCGGTAGTCGCGCCGCACCACACCGCCCAGCAGGATCAGCTGGACGTCCTTGTCGTCCTGGAGTTCCTCGTAGACGGCCAGGTTGCTGGTGATCACGGTCAGGGACCGGCCGTGCAGCTGGCGGGCCACCCGGTGGGCGGTGGTGCCAATGTCGAGCAGCACGGTCTCGCCGTCCCTGACGAGGTTTGCGCACCAGGCCGCCAGGGCGTCCTTCGCCTCGACCCGGATGCCGGCCACGTCGGCGAACGGATCGTCCTCGCCCACGACGGGGGCGGCGCCGCCGTAGACCCTCTTGAGCAGGCCCTCGTCCTCCAGTTGTGCGAGGTCGCGCCGGATCGTGGCCTCACTCGCCCCGACCTTCTCGGCCAGGGCGACCACCGACGTGGGCCCGTCCGTGCGCAGGGCGCGCAGGATCAGCTGATGTCTTCGGTCAGGGAGCATGCGGCAGACCATACTCGCGAACGCTCCAAACTCAAGCAAAGTCGCGCATGAATGTCTCGATATCTGCTTGACCCTTGTCAAACCCGCGCACCGGGTGCACTCTCTTGCGTAATTCGGAGCCAGGTCCGGACCCCACTCCGGTCGGCCGAAGCGGATGAACGGCATATTCCGCCGTCACGGACGCGTCGGCACCGTCTGAGAGGACCAGGACACACACCCCGGGTGGCTGAAGGGTTGCCAACCCACGCCGATGCTCTTCAGCCACCCGGCCCTCCCGCCGCGTCCCCACGCCACGGCACCAGACCCACACGTCCTGTCGGACATGCCGGACATCCGAACCCGCCGAAATCTAGGAGAAGACCGTGGACCTTTCCCGCAGACGATTCCTCCAAGCCGCCGTACTGACGGCCGCCGCGGCCGGCGCCACCGCCGCGTGCGGTGGCGGCTCAGGATCGAGCGGCAGCAAGGACAGCAAGGACCTGGCCCTCTGGTACTGGTCGGGGGGCCTGAGCGACAAGGTCGTCGCGGACGCCAAGACGCACTTCTCCGACATCACCCTGAAGACGTCCGTGGTCGGCGGCGACTTCAAGACCAAGCTGCTCACCGGTCTGCGCTCGGCGCAGGCCGCTCCGGACATCACCGGTATCAAGGGCGAGGACATCGCCTCCTTCCTGCCGAACGCCGACCGGTTCATCGACCTGAAGACCGTCGGCGCGGACAAGCTGGTCCCGGACTATCTGGCGTGGAAGCTCAAGCAGGCCACCACGCAGGACGGCAAGCTCATCGGTTTCCCGATCGACATCGGCCCCTGCGCCACCTTCTACCGCGAGGACCTCTTCGCCCAGGCCGGACTGCCCACCGACCCCGCCAAGGTCTCCGCCCAGCTGGCCACCTGGGACGACTACTTCGCGGCCGGCGTCGAGCTGCACAAGGCCATCCCCAAGACCTTCCTGATCAACAACATCGGCTCGGTGTTCGGCATGATCGTCGGCCAGGGCACCCAGCGGTTCATCGACGAGGACAACAAGTTCATCGGCGACCAGGACCACATCCGCACCGCCTGGACCACCGCCGTGAAGCCCTACACGCTCGGCATCGACGCCAAGATCAACGACAACACCTGGAACGCCGCGATCAGCAACGGCGCCCTGGGTACCGAGATCGGCGCCGCCTGGCACGCGCTGGACATCAGCAACGCGGCCCCGGGCACCAAGGGCAAGTGGCGGGTGGCGAGTCTGCCGGGCGGGCCGTCCAACCTCGGTGGGTCCTTCCTGGCGATCCCCGCGACCAGCGGCAACCCCGAGGAAGCCTTCAAGGTCATCAGTTGGATCCTCAGCCCGGAGAACCAGGCCCGCGGCTTCACCGACGCGGCCCTGTTCCCGACCGCCCCGGCCGCGTACAAGCTGCCGGCCCTGACCGGCGGCGACGCCTTCTTCGGCGGCCAGAAGACCATCGAGATCTTCGGCCCGGCGGCCGAGAAGATCCCCTCCGCCTACGAGGCGCCGGCCGACGCCGCGGTCTCCGCGCCCTTCTACAGCGAGCTGACCAGCATCGAGGCCAAGGGCAAGGACCCCGACGAGGCGTGGAAGGACGCGGTCAGCCAGGCCAAGCAGATCGCCGAGCGTCAGGGAGTGAAGTGACATGTCGTCAACCCCGGTAGCCGGCCCGGCACCCACCGGACCGACCTCCGGACCCGACAGCGGCCCCACCGGGCAGCCGTCCCCGGACCGTTCACGCGGTCCGGGGCGGCGCGCCCCACGGATCCGGCCGGTGTCGGCCGGGGCCCCGCGCGGGCCCCGTCGGCGGGTCGCCAGGCACTGGCCGCAGTACGTGGCCATCTCGCCGTACTACCTGATCTTCTCCGTCTTCATGCTCTTCCCGGTGCTCTACACCGTGTACCTGGCGTTCCAGAAGTGGGACGGCATCGGGGACATGCAGTTCGTCGGGTTCCAGCAGTTCCGCTTCCTGTGGGACGACCCGATCTTCTGGATGTCCGTCCGCAACACCCTGGTCATCTGGGTGCTGTCGACCGTCCCGATGCTCTTCCTGGCGCTGGTGCTCGCGGTGCTGGTGAACTCCACCAAGCGCTTCACGGCCTTCTACCGGGTCGCCCTGTTCATCCCCAGCATCACCTCGCTGGTGGCCATCGCGATCTTCTTCGGCGCGGTCTTCAGCAACAACTTCGGCCTGATCAACGCCATCCTCAAGTCGGTGCACGTCTCGGCAGTGCCCTGGATGAGCAACGAGTGGACGATCAAGCTGGTGATCGCCGCGCTGATGACCTGGCAGTGGACCGGCTACAACGCGATCATCTATCTGGCCGGTCTCCAGGCGATTCCCTCCGAGCTGTACGAGGCCGCTCGGATGGACGGGGCCGGCCCGGTGCGGATCTTCTTCTCCATCACGATCCCGCTGCTGCGGCCCATCATCCTGTTCACCGTGGTGGTCTCCACCGTCACCGGGCTGCAGAGCTTCACCGAACCACAGGTGCTCTTCGGCAGTGAGGCGGCCACCAACCCCAACTCCGGCGGACCGGGCCAGGCCGGTCTGACCACGTTGCTGTACTTCTACCACCAGGCCTTCGACAACAACGACTTCGGCTACGCCGCCGCCATCGTCTGGGCCTTCTTCCTGCTGATCCTGCTCATCGTCCTCGTCAACTGGCGTCTGGTGCAGCGAAAGGAGCGACGGCCGTGAACGGCATGAACCGCAAGCGCGTCCGGGGCCTGAGCGTCCACGTGATCCTGATGCTCGGCGTGGTCATCTCGGTGTTCCCGTTCTACTGGATCGTCGTCATGGCGACGAACACCTCGCAGGACATCTACAGCTACCCGCCGAAGCTCTGGTTCGGCGGCAACCTGCTGACGAACATCCAGCACCTGTTCGACAGGATGGACTTCTTCGGGGCGCTGTCCAACACGATGATCGTGGCGGTCTGTACGACGGTCCTGGTGCTGTTCTTCGACTCCCTGGCCGCGTTCGCCTTCGCCAAGTACGACTTCCCCGGCAAGAAGTTCTTCTTCGGCCTCCTGCTGTCGATGTACCTCCTGCCGACCCAGCTGGCGATCATCCCGCAGTACGAGATCATGGTGCAGCTGGGCTGGCTGGGCACCCTCAAAGCACTGATCGTGCCGGCCGCCGCCAACGCGTTCGGCATCTTCTGGATGCGCCAGTACACCTCCACCAGCGTCCCCGACGAACTGCTGGACGCCGCCCGGATGGAGGGCGCCGGATTCTTCCGCCTGTACTGGCATGTGGTTCTGCCGTGCGTCCGCCCGGCCCTGGCGTTCCTCGGCATCTACACCTTCATCGCCGCCTGGAACGACTACATCCTGCCGTTGGTGATGCTGGTCAACCCGGACAAGCTCACCCTCCAGGTGGCGCTGGCCCAGCTGTACGCCGGTCACTCCACCGACTACAGCATGGTGATGGCCGGGGTGCTGCTGTCGGTGATCCCGCTGGTGCTGGTGTTCACCTTCTTCGCCCGCGGGTTCATCGCCGACGCGACCAAGGGGGCGCTGCGCTGACGGCGGCCGGCGAGTTCGGCAGCAAGTGATCAGGCTCTCGGCTCGCGTGGCAGGCCCAGCACCTTCTCCGCGAGGATGTTCCGCTGCACCTGGGAGGTGCCCGCGTAGATCGTGCCCGAGCGGGCGATGAGGTACGTCGTCGACCAGGACGCCGAGGAGTTCGCGGCGCCCGGGTCGTCGGCGCGATAGGTGCGCAGGGGCTGACGGCCGACCGGTACCTGGCCGTGCAGGCCCATGATGTCCATCGCCAGGTCGGTGACCTCGGTGTGGTACTCGCTCCAGTACAGCTTGGCGATCGACGACTCGGGGCCCGGCTCGGCGCCCTTGAGCCAGCCGGTGAGGATCCGGTAGCCGAGGTAGCGCATGATCTCGACCTTGGACCAGCACCAGGCGATGCGCTGCCGGACGACCGGGTCCTTGTCCTTGCCGTACAGCCGGGCCAGCTCGACGAGCCGTTCGACCTCCGCCTTGAAGAGGAGGGGATTCGTCGCCGCCTCCTCGCCGCGCTCCACGCCCAGCAGGCTCTGCGCGACGGTCCAGCCGTTGTCGACGCCGCCGACGACGAGATCGGCGCGGGTGCGGGCGCCGTTGAAGAAGACCTCGTTGAAATGCAGCTGCCCGCTCATCATGCGGAACGGACGCACCTCCACTCCGGGCTGGTCCAGCGGGACGAGGAGGAAGGAAATCCCGCGGTGCCTGGACGCGGCCTGGTCGGTGCGGGCCAGGACGAAGATCCAGTCGCTGTGGTGGGCACCGGACGTCCACACCTTCTGGCCGTCGATCACCCACTCCTCGCCGTCCCGCACGGCGCGGGTCCTCAGCGACGCCAGGTCCGAACCCGCGTCCGGCTCCGAGTAGCCCTGGCACCAGGTGTCCTCGCCACTCAGGATGCGGGGGAGGAAGTGCGCCTTCTGCTCCTCCGTGCCCCAGCGCAGCAGTGTGTTGGCCAGCATCTTCACGCCGAAGGTGTCCTGCGGCAGCCCGAACGGCACCCCGGCCAGGGCCAGCTCCTCCATCAGGACGACCTGGTGGAGCTTGGAGAGGCCGCGTCCGCCGTACTCCTCGGGCCAGGTGAGGGAGAGGTAGCGGCGCTCGGCGAGCAGCCGACGCCAGTCCCGGGAGAAGGCCCAGGCCTCCTCCTCGTCCAGGGCGCCGATGCCCTTCCAGCCCGGCGGCAGTGTCTCGGCGAGGAACGCCCTGACCTCGGTGCGGAACGCCTCGGTCTCCGGGGGATAGCTGATGTCCACCTGGCTTCTCTCCTCGTCCGGCCCCGCTCGCACAGCTGATCGCTGTATTGATTGTTTCAGCATAATAGGTTATCTATTTAAGAGAAATAGCAAGGGATGACGTCGAGCCAGGGGCGGGCTGACATGGGACTGCTGGACGGGCGGCACGCGGTGATCACCGGCGGCGCACAGGGCATCGGCTTCACGATCGCCGAAGTCCTCGGCGGTGAGGGCGCGTCGGTCGTCCTCGGCGACATCAACGAGGACGCCGCAGCGGAGGCCGCCGAACGCCTCGCCAAGAACGGCGTCCCCGCCACGTCGCTGCGCTGCGACGTCACCGACGAGGACGAGGTCGCCGCCCTGGTCGCCCACTGCGCCGACACCTTCGGACCGGTCGGCGTCATGGTCAACAACGCCGGGATCACCCGGGACGCGACCCTGCGCAAGATGGCCGTCACCGACTTCCGTGCCGTCGTCGACGTCCACCTCACCGGCGCCTGGAACGGCACCCGCTTCGCCGCCGAGGCGATGCGCGCGCACGGACACGGCGGCAGCATCGTCAACATCTCCTCCATCGCCGGCAAGGTCGGCAACTTCGGTCAGACGAACTACAGCGCCGCCAAGGCCGGCCTCGTCGGCCTCACCAAGGCCTCCGCCAAGGAGCTGGCGAAGGCGGGCATCCGCGTCAACGCCGTACAGCCGGGCCTGATCCGCACCGCCATGACCGAGGCGATGCCCCCGGCCGCCTGGGACGCCAAGCTCGCGGAGATCCCCATGGGCCGCGCGGGCGAACCCGCCGAGGTCGCCCAGGTCGTCCTCTTCCTCGCCTCCGACCTGGCCAGTTATGTCACCGGAGCCGTCGTCGAGGTGACCGGCGGCCGGTACATGTGACCACTCATGAAAGGCATGCCTGATGCCCGCCCTTCTGCGTGACGCGGTGATCTGCGAACCCGTCCGTACACCTGTCGGTGGCTACGGAGGCGTCTTCCGAGACGTGGCGGCGACCGAGCTGGCCGCCACGGTCGTACGCGCGGTCCTGGACCGCACCGGCATACCGCCCGCCGCCGTCGACGACATCCTCCTGGGCCAGTGCTACCCCAACGGCGAGGCGCCCGCCATTGGCCGCGTGGCCGCCCTGGACGCCGGACTGCCCGTGGAGGTGCCGGGGCTCCAGATCGACCGTCGTTGCGGCTCCGGACTGCAGGCGATCATCACCGCGGCGATGCAGGTGCAGACCGGTGCCAGCGACCTCGTCCTGGCCGGTGGCGTCGAGTCCATGAGCCAGGCCGAGTTCTATACGACCGACGTCCGCTGGGGAGTGCGAGGCGCCGGGACCACGCTGCACGACCGGCTGGCCCGTGGCCGGGTCACGTCGGGAGGCGTCAACCACCCTGTCGCGGGCGGCATGTTGGAGACCGCCGAGAACCTGCGCCGCGAATACGGCATCCCCCGCGAGGAGCAGGACCGACTCGCCCTGCGCTCGCACGAGAAGGCCCTCGCGGCCCAGCGGGAAGGCCGGTTCGCCGACGAGATCGTGCCCGTCACCGTGCGCACACGCAAGGGCGAGACGGTCGTCGACACCGACGAACACCCGCGCCCCGACTCCTCGTTGGAGAAGCTCGGGAAGCTGCGCCCCGTCCTCGGCCGCCAGGACCCCGACGCCACCGTCACCGCGGGCAATGCCAGCGGGCAGAACGACGGCGCCGCGCTCTGCATCGTGACCCACCCCGAGCGTGCCGCCGAACTCGGGCTGCGCCCGCTTGGCCGCCTGGTCTCCTGGGCCGTGGTCGGCGTACCGCCCGAGACGATGGGCATCGGCCCGGTGCCCGCCACCACCCGGGCTCTGGGACGGGCCGGGCTGAAGCTCGCCGACATCGACCTGATCGAACTCAACGAGGCATTCGCCGCCCAGGTCCTGGCCTGCACCCGCGAATGGGGCCTGACCGGGACCGACTTCGAGCGGTTCAACGTCAACGGCTCCGGCATCTCGCTGGGCCACCCCGTCGGCGCCACCGGCGGCCGCATCCTCGCCACCCTGCTGCGCGAACTCGACCGCCGCCAGGCCCGATACGGCCTGGAGACCATGTGCCTCGGCGGCGGCCAGGGCCTCGCCGCGGTCTTCGAACGGCCCCGCAACGACACTCCTGGAGGACGCTGACATGGCCGGACTGATCGCCTACGGCGCCTATGTGCCGTACCACCGCCTCGCCCGCGCGGACGTGGCCGCCGTACTCGGCACCGGAGGGGGCAAGGGCACCCGCGCGGTCGCGGGCTACGACGAGGACACCACCTCCCTGGCCGTCGAGGCGTCCCGGGTCGCCCTGGCCCGCGACGGGCTGCGCGCCCGCATCGGCCAGCTCTTCCTCGCCACCGCCGCGCCCGCCTACCTCGACAAGACGAACGCGACCGCCGTCCACGCGGCGCTCGGCCTCGACGCGCACGTCCTCGCCGCCGACATGGCCGGCTCGGTCCGCTCCGGCCTCGGCGCGCTGGTCACCGCCGCTCGCTCCCCGGTCCCGACGCTGGCCGTCCTGTCCGACCTGCGCACCGGCCTGCCCGGAGGCGCGGACGAGACCTCGGGCGGCGACGGCGCGGCGGCGTTCATGTTCGGCGGGCACCGCAACGGCGCTCCCGTCATCGCGGAGCTGCTCGCCCACGACACGGTCAGCGACGAGATCCTCGACCGCTGGCGCCTGCCCGGCGCACCCACCTCCCGCGTCTGGGAGGAGCGCTTCGCCGAGGAGATCTACACCTCCCTGGCCGACAAGGCGCTCACCGCCGCCCTCGACCACGCGGCCCTCGACATCGGAGCGATCGACCACTTCGTCGTCGCGGGCCTGCACGCGCGCGCGTGCGCGGCGGTACGACGGACAGCGGGCGTACGCCCCGAGGCGGCGACCCCGGACCTCAGCGCGGCGATCGGCAACGCCGGTACCGCCCAGCCCGGTCTGCTCCTCGCCGACGTCCTCGACCGCGCCCGCCCCGGCGAGGTCATCGCGCTCGTCGTGCTCGGCGACGGCGCCGGAGTCCTCCTCCTGCGCACCACCGACGCGCTCCCGGCCCACCGCAGCCCCCGCCCGGTCGCCGCCCAGGTCGCGGCAGGCAGCGCCCCGATCCCGTACGCCACCTACCTCACCTGGCGCGGCCTCCTCGACCGCGAACCACCCCGCCGCCCGGACCCCGAGCCGCCGTATGCCCCGCCCGCCCACCGCCGTACCGCCTGGAAGTACGGCTTCGTCGCCTCCCGGTGCGAGAAGTGCGGCACCCGGCATCTGCCGCCGGACCGGGTGTGCACCTCCTGCCGGAGCGTCGACGCCATGACCGACGAGCCGATGGAACACGTACGCGGGACGGTCGCCACGTTCACCGTGGACCGGCTGGCCGCCACGCCGAGTCCGCCGATGCTCGTCGTGGTCGTCGACTACGACGGCGGCGGCCGGTTCCGCTGCCAGCTCACCGACGCCACCGAGGCCGACGCCGTCATCGGCGCCCGGGTGGAGATGACCTTCCGGCGCACGGTCACGGCGTCCGGCGTCCACAACTACTTCTGGAAGGCCCGGCCGGTGCGGTTCGACAACGAGAGCGACGAGACCGAGGAGACAGGCTGATGAGTTCCCACGGAATCCGGGACCGCGTCGCGATCGTCGGCATGGGCTGCACGCCCTTCGGCGAGCACTGGACCCGCTCGGCCGACGACCTGCTGATCGACGCCGTCGGCGACGCGGTCACCTCGGCCGGCGTCACCCTCGACGACATCGACGCGTTCTGGTTCGGCACCCAGGCCTCCGGCGTGTCCGGACTGACCCTGAGCCGGGCCCTCCGTCTACCCAACAAGCCGGTCACGCGCGTCGAGAACATGTGCGCGACCGGCTCCGAGGCCCTGCGCAACGCCTGCTACGCCGTCGCGTCCGGCGCGTACGACATGGCCATGGCGGTCGGCGTGGAGAAACTCAAGGACTCCGGCATGTCGGGGCTGTCCGGCACCGCCATCCCGGGCGCGGGCGACGACAGCCGGGGCGAGATCACCGCCCCCGCCAACTTCTCCCTCCTCGCCCCCGCCTACGCCGCCAAGTACGGCCTGGGCGACGACGAGATGAAGGACGTCATCACCCGCATAGCCTGGAAGAACCACGTCAACGGCGCCCGCAACCCCCGCGCCCAGTTCCGCAAAGAGGTTTCGCCGGAGCGCATCCGGTCGGCCCCGATCGTCGCGGGCATGCTCGGCGTGTTCGACTGCTCCGGCGTCTCGGACGGCTCGGCGGCGGCGATCGTCGTACGCGCCGAGGACGCCTACAAGTACACCGACAAACCGATCTTCGTGAAGGCGCTGTCCTTCGTCGCCGGCCCGGCGGACGGGCTCCTCGACCCGGCGTACGACTTCACCACGTTCCCCGAGGTCGTCGCCTCCGCACAGGAGGCCTACCGCCAGGCCGGCATCACCGACCCGCGCGCCGAACTCGCCCTCGCCGAGGTCCACGACTGCTTCACGCCCACGGAGCTGGTGCTGATGGAGGACCTGGGCTTCTCGGAGCGCGGTCAGGCGTGGAAGGACGTGACGAGTGGGGCCTTCGACCTGGACGGCTCGCTGCCGGTCAATCCGGACGGCGGCCTGAAGGCCTTCGGCCACCCCATCGGCGCCTCGGGCCTGCGCATGATGTTCGAGGCCTGGCTCCAACTGCGCGGCGAGGCCCCGCCCGAGCGGACGGTCGCGTCCGTGGCCGAGGGCCGCTCGCTCGCTCTCACCCACAACCTCGGTGGCGGCCCCGGCGAATGCGTCTCGTTCGTGTCGGTCGTCGGCAGTCAACTCACCGACTAGGAAAGGTGGTTCGGGACATGGGACGACTCGACGAGAAGATCGCCATCGTCACCGGGGCCGCGTCCGGCATCGGCGCCGCTACCGCGCGACGCCTGGCCGCCGAGGGTGCCCACACGGTGGTCGCCGACCTGAACCTCGACGGCGCCAAGACGGTGACGGAGGAGATCCGCGCCGCCGGCGGCTCCGCGACGGCGGTCCCGGTCGACCTCGGTGACGTGGAGAGCGTACGGGCCATGGTGGCCACGGCCGTCGAGACGTACGGCGGCCTCGACGTCCTGCACAACAACGCGGCGGCCACTCATCTGGCCGCCCGCCTGGACCTCGCCGTCGTGGACGCCGACCCGGCGGTCTGGGACGACACGATGCGCATCAACCTTCGCGGGACGATGGTCGCCATCCAGGCCGCCGTACCGCACATGATCACGCGGGGCGGCGGCTCGATCATCAACACCTCGTCCGGCGCCGGCCTCGCGGGCGATCTGCGCAACCCGGCGTACGGCGCCTCCAAGGCCGCCCTCATCAACCTCACGCAGTACGTCGCCACCCAGTACGGCAAACAGGGCGTGCGCTGCAACGCCATCGCGCCGGGGTTCATCGTCACGCCGGCCAGCTCCGGCTCGGCGCACGGGGCGATCAGGGAGGCGATGCTGCGCCATCACCTCACGCCACGCCTGGGGCGGCCGGAGGACGTCGCCTCGGCGGTCGTCTTCCTCGCCTCCGACGAGTCCGCCTTCATCACCGGGCACACCCTGCGCGTGGACGGCGGGTTGCTGTCCCATCAGCCGTACGTCGCGGACCTGCGCGACGCCTGACACTCTTGTGATCGACGGCCGGAGGCGCTCCCCGTACGTGGGGAGCGCCTCCGATCCGTTTCAGGCCAGCGTCTCCGGCTCCAGGTCGCCCAGGTAGGCCGCCCGCACCGCCGGATCGCGGCGCACCTCCTCCGGCGTCCCGGCGCAGATCCGGCGTCCGAAGTCCAGCACGACGACCTGGTCGCAGACGCTCATCACCATGTCGACGTCGTGCTCGACGAGCAGCACCCCCATGCCCCAGTCCTCGGCGAGCCGCCGCACCAGATGGGCCAGCTCCCGTGTCTCGTCGTCCGACAACCCCGCCGCCGGTTCGTCGAGGAGCAGCACGGACGGCGAGGCGGCCACCGCGCGGGCGATGGCCAGCAACCGCCGCTCCCCGTACGACAGATCGCCCACCGGCCGGTCCAGACTGTCCTGAAGCCCGAACTCCCGTACGGCGACCAGCACATGGGCGGGCAGCGGGCGGCTGCCGGGTCGGATCAGGTCCGTGAGGAACGTCCAGCGGCCGGGCCGGTCGCAGGCCGCGTACAGATTGTCCAGGACGGTCATGTCCTCGAACAGTTCCAGCGACTGGAAGGACCGGCTGAGCCCGGCGGCGGCCCGTCGGTGCACCGCCAGCCTGGTCGCGTCCCGGTCGCCGAGGCGCACACTGCCGGACGCGGCCCGGGTGAACCCGGTGACGGCGTCGATCGCGGAGGTCTTGCCGGCGCCGTTGGGCCCGATGAGACCGACGACCCGGCCCGGCTCCACGTCCAGCGAGAGCCCGTCGACGGCGACGACACCGCCGTAGCGCACGGTCAGGTCCCGTACGTGGAGGGGGAGTGGTGCGGCACGGGGGACCGCTTCCGCCGCCGTCTCCTCCTCGTGCACGGTCTCCGGCACGAGCGCGGCGCGCTTGGCGGACAACCTGCGTCGCACACCCGCCGCCTGCTTGCCGATGTCCTTGCCGATGCCGTCCTGGTTGCCCACCAGCGTCAGCACCAGGATGATCCCGCCGATCAGCGGCATCCACTCGCTCAGCCCGGGCAGCACCAGATCCCCGAACCGGGCACCCACCGTGCCCGCCGCGAAGGTCGCGCCGAACAACGGGCCCACGAGGAAGCCGACTCCGCCGATGACCGCGAGCCCGAGCGCCGTGATGGACTCGAAGCTGGCGAAGTCCGAGAAGACCACCGAGGTCGAGCGGAACCCGGTGAGGACGCCGGCGAGCGCGGCGATGGCGGCGGAGAGGCCGAAGGCGTAGAGCTTGGCGGCGCGGACGTCGATGCCGAGGGCTGCTGCTGCCCGCTCGTTCGCCCGTACGGCGATCAGCCGGCGGCCGGTCCGGCTGCGCCGCACGTTGGCGACCACGAGCGTCGCCGCGACGAACATCACGAGCACCACACCGGCGTACCGCTGCGGATGGTCGACCCCGGAGATGCTGATGCCGAAGAGGGTCTGCTTGCCCACGGCGATGCCGTCGCTGCCGGGGGTCGTCGAGAGGTCGGTGTTCTGGAAGACCATCGCCTCCAGCGTGGTGCCGAGGCCGAGGGTGATGATCGCGAGGTTGACGCCACGGGTGCGGACCGCCGGGAGCGCGAAGAGGAGGCCGATCGGTACCGTGCCCAACACACCTGCCAGCAGGGCGAGTTCGAACGGCCAGCCCCAGTCGGCCGCCGCGTGCCCGGCGATGAAGGCGCCGGTCCCGGCGAGCGCGTAGGCCGCGAGGGAGACCTGTCCCGCGTAACCGGTGACCACGACGATCGACAGGATGATCAGCGACATCACCAGGGTGGTGGTGATCGCGTCGGCCCAGAGTGGAGTCGCCAGGCTCACCAGTAGCAGTCCCACTGCGACGGCGACAGCCAGCGGCACGGGCCGCACCCGGCCGGAGCCCAGGGCCGGCAGCCGGTCCAGGAACGTGCCGCGCAGCGGCAGCGCCCGGCCGCGGGCGACCAGCACCAGCGCGATGACGAGGAACGGCACGGACGAGGCGAGCCCGGTGACGTCGGAGCCGAAGCGGGTCAGCTCGGACTGGACGACGCCGATGACCAGACCGCCCGCCAGGGTGACGGGGAACGACGAGAACCTGCCGACCAGGGCGGCGGCCAGCGCGCTCAGCAGCAGGGTGGTCAGCCCGGTCACCGACAGACCGATGACCGGCACGATCAGGATGCCCGTCAGTCCCGCGAGCGCCGAGCCCAGCGCCCAGTTGCCGGTGGCGATCAGGTCCGGGGACCAGCCGAGCGAGGCGGCGGCGCCCTCGTTCTCCGCGACCGCGGTGGTGCCCAGGCCGAACAGGGTGCGCTTGTAGAGGAGATGGAGCGCGGCGGTTATGACGACCGCGATGGCGAGCAGCCAGACGCGGTCCTCGGTCACCGTCGCCCCGGCGATCGTCAGCAGCCGGGTGGGCAGCTTGCCCGGCACCAGCTGCAGGCTGTCGCCGTAGCGCTTCACGGCGATCGCGGTGAGCACGATGAACACCGCCAGGGTGCCGACCAGCCGGGCCAGCGAGGACGCCCGGCGCAGCGGGCGCAGCACCAGCAGATGCGTGAGCACACCCAGCAGCGCGGAGGCGAGCACCCCGCACGCGACGGCCGGCCAGTACGGCACACCGTGCTGCGCGGACAGCTCCCACTGGACGTAGGCGCCGGCCATCCCGATCGCGCCGTGCGCGAAGTTCAGGACGCCGGAGCCCCGGTAGACCAGCACGATGCCGTGCGCGGTGAGCGTGTAGAGCGCGCCCAGACCCAGGCCGAGCAGCGCGAACCTGAGGATGTCGTCCATCGGGGGAACCTCCCAGGGACAGGACGAGAGCGGAACGAGACAGCACATTCAGTTAAATAATTGTGCCGAGAGTACTTCACTAACTCGAAAACGCACCCCATGCTGTTCGCATCTCGACGACGAGCACCGCGGAGGAACCATGAACGACTCACGCCGACGCAGAACAGCCGCAGCGAGCTGTCTCGCGGTGACCGGAGCCCTGCTCGCCGCAGGCTGTGGGGGAGAGGCCGCGAGCAGTTCGACGGAGACCACCTCCCTGAAGGGCACACCGGTCAAGGTGATGGTCTGGACGCCGGAGGACACCCAGGGCAGCGCTCAGCCCGGGGTCCGGCTCACCGCCCAGGCCTACGAGAAGTGGATCAACGCCAACGGCGGGATCAAGGGCGGCCCGCTGAAGGTGCTCACCTGCAACGAGAAGAACGACCCCGACGAGGCCGAGAAGTGCGCCCAGCAGGCGGTCGCCGAGAAGGTGGTCGCGGTGGTCGGCTCGTACAGCCTCGCGGGCGACCGCTACATGCCCATCCTGGAGAAGGCCGGCATCCCCTACCTCGGCGGGACCGGCGTCTCGGCCGCCGAGTTCTCCAACCCGCTGTCCTTCCCGGTCAACGGCGGCACACCCGTGGTGTTCGCGGCACACGGCGAGCAGCTCGTGGAGGAGGGCTGCAAGAAGATCTCCGGCGTACGGTACGACGTCGCCGCCGCCGAGACCGTCGCGCGGTTCCTCGCGGTCGGCGTGACCGCCGCCGGAGGAACGGCCCCCAAGGACCTCAAGGTGCCGGTCACCGCTACCGACCTCGCTCCGCAGGTCGCCGCAGCTACCCAGGACAGCGACTGCGTGGACGTCATCCTCGGCACGCACTCCGACCTGTTCGTGACGTCGTACGTGCAGTCCGGCGCGAAGACGAAGCTCGGCAGCGTCGTCGGCAACCTGACCCCGCAGCTGGCCGAGAGCACCGGCGGTGCGAGCAGTCCCCTGGAGGGCTCCGCGATCACCGGCTACTACCCGCCGACCTCCGACCCCGCCTGGAAGGACTTCCTCGAAGCCACCAAGGGCGAGAAGGAGATCGACCCCACCAACGGCGCCAACGGGACGACCTGGGTGGCGTTCAAGGTCTTCACCGAGGCGGTCAAGAAGCTGCCGACGATCTCCTCCAAGGCCCTGGTGCAGGAACTGGACACCACCTCCGGCATCGACACCGGCGGTCTGACCCCGCCGCTGACCTGGAGCGAGTCGACCGCTCTGCCGATCAAGGGCCTCAACCGCATCCACAACACCACCGCCACCGAACTGACCATCCGCGACGGCAAGATCGAGTGGGCCAAGCCCGGCTCGACCTTCGTCGACGTCCGCAAGGTGCTGACGGCCAT
The DNA here is from genome assembly GCF_053593675.1 of Streptomyces sp. NPDC002156. NCBI lineage: Bacteria > Bacillati > Actinomycetota > Actinomycetes > Kitasatosporales > Streptomycetaceae > Streptomyces > Streptomyces sp. NPDC002156. The sequence continues at coordinate 26,609 of NZ_JBSFDA010000115.1, forward strand.
GTCGGCCGGCTGACCTGGTTGACCCGGCTGACCTGGTTGATCCGGCTGATCCGGCTGAGGAGCAAGCCCGTGCACGACATCGACACGCCCCTGATCGAGACCCGCGCCCTGTCCGCCGGATACGGCACCCGACCCGTCGTGCGCGACCTCGACATCCAGGTCCGCCCCGGTGAGGTCGTCGCCCTGCTCGGCCCCAACGGCGCGGGCAAGACCACGACACTCAGGGCCCTCTCCGGCGACCTGGCCCCGATGAGCGGCGAGGTCAGCTGGCTGGGCACCACCGGCCACGCACCCCTGCACCGGCGCGCCCGCGAGGGCCTCGCCTACGTCGGTGAACGGGCGGTCTTCACCCGGCTCGACACCACCGACAACCTGCGGGTCGGCCGGGTGACACCGGACCGGGCCGTCGAACTCTTCCCCGAACTCGACAAACGCCTCAAGGTCGGCGCGGGCATGCTCTCCGGCGGCGAGCAGCAGATGCTGTCGCTGGCCCGCGCCCTGTGCCGCACCCCCAAGCTGCTCCTCGCGGACGAACTGTCCCTCGGCCTCGCCCCGCTCGTCGTCGACCGCCTGCTGCGTGCCGTGCGCGAGGCGGCCGACCAGGGCTTGGGCGCGCTGCTGGTCGAACAGCACGTACGCAAGGTGCTGGACATCGCGGACCGCGTGTACGTCCTGCATCGCGGCCGCGTCACCATGACCGGCACCCCGAAGGAACTGCGCGGAAACCTCGACGCGATCGAGTCCTCGTACCTCGCGAAGAACGCGACTCCCTGACGGGACTTTCTGACGCGATTCCCTGACGCGATTCCCCAACCGATGGAGGTGACTGCCGTGTGCGGCGCACGCGAGCAGATCCGATCACTGGTCCTGTCCGGCGAAACCTTCGACCAACCTGCCCAAGAACTAAGGGAGTTGCAGCTCGAAGCCGCACGGGAGGCCTTCACCGCCCAGCGCGAGCGGATCCCGCTGCTGCGCACCCGGGCGGAGGAGACCGCCGTACACGAGATCACGAGCCCCGACGACCTCGTGCCGCTCCTGTTCTCGCACACCAGCTACAAGTCGTACCCGCTCTCCCTCCTCACCGCCGGCCGCTGGGACCGGCTGCTGCACTGGTACACGACCGTGTCGGTGGTCGAGCGGGACGACGTCGACATGGACGGCGTCCGCGACATCGACGAGTGGACCGACCGCATCACCGCCGCAGGTCACCGCCCGTACATCACCAGCGGCACCTCCGGGAAGGTCTCCTTCCTCAACTGCGACGCGAGCGACCTGGACTTCCTGCACGACATCCTCGAACACCTCACCTGCTGGCCCGACCCGCTCCCGCCCAAACCGACCCGCCGCGGCTACCTCCTCGCACCCGCGAGCGGCCCGATGCGGTCCATCGACGGCTACCGGTGGCACGCGGAGGTCTTCGCCCGGCCCGGGGAGACCCGGCTGCTGACGGAGGACCCGATGCGGGTCTCCGAACTGATGAGCAGCGCCCTGCTGCGCCGCCGGATGGCGGAGGGCACCGCGACCCCGCAGGAGATCAGCTCCTTCGAGACCGTGTCGGAGTCCCGCGAGCAGGAGCTGGGCGCGGCCATGGACCGGATCGTCGACGACATCGCCGCCCACCGCGACGAGCCGCTGCTGATCGCCGGCATGAACAACCAGCAGTTCACCCTGATCCAGGCCCTGCGCGCCCGAGGCGTGGCCGACGGCAGCCTCCACCCGGACACGCTGGTGCTCAGCGGCGGCGGCAACAAGGGCCGCGCGCTGCCCGACGACTACCAGGAGCGGTTCGCCGCCTTCTACGACGGCGTACGGCGGGTCCGCAGCTACGGCATGACGGAACTCCAGGGCTCCTGCCTCGCCTGCGAGAAAGGTGACTACCACGTGCCGCCGTGGGTGATCCCGCTGGTGCTGGACGAGGCCGGCGAGAAGCTGCTCAACGCCGAACAGGGCGTAGTGGAGGGCCGGTTCGCGTTCCTGGACGTCTCTCTCCAGGGCCGCTGGGGCGGACTGATCAGCGGCGACCGGGTTTTCGTCAACTTCTCTCCCTGCGCCTGCGGCCGACCGGGACCGACCGTCCTGCCGGACATCCAGCGCTACGGCGACCTCGGCGGCGACGACAAGATCACCTGCGCGGCGACACTCGACTCCTACGTCCGGGGGATGATCCACGGATGAGCGCCACGACGCTCCACGGCACGGAGGCGGCCCCCGTGTCCGTCGTCCACGTGATCCGCGGCGAGATCGACGAGGGACCACGCCGCGACCTCGGCCGCTTCACCGCACCGGCACTCGACCTCGACCGCCTCGTGTGGCCCCGCACCGAACCGGGCCCTGCCTTCCACGTGTCCGTCGCGGAGATCGTCGACCTGCTGGTGGAGACGGGCGAGGCACTGAAGGCGGACCGCGAGGGCCTGCTCGCCGAGGCCCTGGACCGGATGGTCCGTGTCAGCCCGCTCCCCGCCGAGGTCCTCGAACGCGCCTACGCCGCACTATGGCGCAGCTTCCAACTACCCAGTCTGTACGCCCAGATCGACCACGAACTCGGCGGAGCGGACGTCCTCGACGGCTGGCGCGAGGTACGGCTGCCCGGGAACCGGATCGCGGCCACGCGTGCCTTCCCGCCGCGCCTGGTGCACATCATCGCCGGCAACGCACCCGGCGTCGCGGCGATGTCCGTCGTGCGCGGAGCCCTCACGAAGGGCGTCAACCTCCTCAAGCTGCCCTCGAACGACCTGTTCACCGCGACCGCGATCCTGCGCACGATGGCCGCGGTGGCACCCGGCCACCCCGTCGTGCACTCGTTCTCGGCGGTGTACTGGCGCGGCGGCGACGAGACGGTCGAGAGCGTGCTCTTCCGCCCCCAGTTCTTCGACAAACTGGTCGCTTGGGGCGGCGAGTCCACGATCCGAGGCGCACTGCGGTACGTCGGCCCGGGCCTCGAACTCGTCTCCTTCGATCCCAAGACCTCCATCTCCCTGATCGGCCGCGAGGCCTTCGACTCTCCCGAGTCCCTGGCCCGAGCAGCCGACGCGGGCGCTGCCGACGCCACGTTCTTCAACCAGCAGGCGTGTGTGGCCAGCCGCTTCCAGTTCGTCGAGGGCTCCTGGGACGACGCCGACCGCTACGCCGAGCTGCTCTGCGAACGCCTCGGCGTGGCAAGGGAGTTCAGCTCCGCCGAGGGCCCGCGGGTCGCCGGGGAACTCCGTGAGGAGATCGACGTACTGCGTTCGCTGGCGCCGGAGTACCGGGTGTGGGGCGGCTACGACGGCCGGGGCCTGGTCATCCGCTCGCCCGAGCCGGTGGACTTCCACCCCGACGGAAAGATCGTCAACGTAGTCCCGGTGACCGGCCTGACCGACGCCGTGACACACGCAGGGGTCGCCACCCAGACGGTCGGCGTGTATCCCGACACCCGCAAGACGGAACTCCGCGATGCCCTCGCCTGCGCCGGAGTCCAGCGCGTGGTGTCCCTGGGCGGGGCGGGCGGCATGCCACCGGGCCTCTCCCACGACGGCTTCTACCCGCTCCAACGACTCATGCGCTGGGTCAACGACGAGTGACCGCCTGCCGCCCGGGAGGGCCACGAACCGCCTTGACCTGAAGCGCGATTGAGCTTCTAGCGTGTCCCCAAGTCGATCAACTGACGGGACGGGAAACGCTGATGATCCTCGTGACCGGGGCCACCGGAAACATAGGCAGGGCCCTGCTGGGGGAGTTGCAGGCCTACGGTGCGGGGCCGCTGAGAGGGCTGACCCGTGACGCCGCTCGGGCCGCGTTCCCCGACACGGTCGAGGCCGTCGAGGGGGACTTGGCGAAGCCGGAGTCATGGAAGTCCGGTCTGGAAGGGGTGTACTCGCTGTTCCTTCTGTCCCGGCTGGGTCCGGACGTCGACATCATCGGGGCCGCCCGGTCGGCGGGAGTGGAACACGTAGTGCTCGTGTCGTCGATCACTGTCCAGACTCACCCGCACCTCGGCCCCGCCGACGAGAACCTGGCGGTCGAGCGGCTCCTCAAGGACAGTGGCATCGCCTGGACGGTCCTGCGGCCGACCCAGTTCGCCTCGAACGCCCTGATGTGGGCGGCGTCCATTCGCGACCGTGAGCCCGTCAGGGCCCCGTACGCCGACACCGGGCTGCCCACGATCCACCCCGCGGACATCGCGTCGGTGGCACGGGTGGCGCTGACCGAACCCGGCCACCGGGGACGGACGTACGCACTGACCGGCCCCGAACCGGTGACGGCCCGGCAGCAGGTCGAGGCCCTCGCGGCGGCACTCGGGCGGGAGGTGCCCTTCACTAAGATCAGCCGCGGGGAGGCGCACGCCAGGATGGCCGAGGTCTTCGGCGCGGAGGCGGCGGACGCGGTGCTCGACGTCACGGGCGGAGACGTCAACGCCGAACTGCTGGCGGTGCGTGACACCGTCGAGCGAATCACCGGCTCCCCGGCCAGACCGTTCCGCCAGTGGGCCGCCGAGAACGCCGACCTCTTCCGCTGACGGAACGAGACCGACGTGCTCCGACGCCCGCTCTAGGGTGGAGCCCATGCCATCGTTAACCCCTGTTCAGCCGCCCGTCGCCGACCCTGCGGAGCTGATCGCCCACCCCTACGAGGTGTACGCACGGCTTCGCGAGGCAGGGCCCGTCCACCGCATCACCGGAACGGACGGGCTCCCGGCCTGGCTGGTCACCCGCTACGACGACGTACGCCAGGCCGTCGCAGACCCCCGGCTCAGCCTTGACAAACGCAACGCGAAACCCGGCGGCTACCACGGGCTCGCGCTGCCGCCGGCGCTGGACGCGAACCTGCTGAACATGGACCCGCCGGACCACACCCGCATCCGGCGCCTGGTGTCCCAGGCGTTCACCCCGCGCCGTATCGCCCTGCTGCGCGAACCCGTCAGGAGGACCGCCGACCAACTCCTCGACGCCGTCGAACCGCACGGCCGCGCCGACCTGATCGCTTCCTACGCCGCGCCCCTGCCGATCACCGTGATCTGCGAACTGCTGGGCGTGCCCCCGCACGACCGGCGGGACTTCCGGTCCTGGACCGACATCTTGCTGGCCCCGGACCCCGCACAACCAGACAAGGCGAAGGCTGCCGTACGGTCCATCCTGGGCTTCTTCACCCAGCTCATCTCCGACAAGCGGGCCGCCCCGACCGATGACCTGCTCTCCGCGATGATCGCCGTACGCGACGACCAGGACCGGCTGACCGAGGACGAGTTGATGTCCCTGGCCTTCCTGATCCTGTTCGCCGGCTACGAGAACACCGTCCACCTCATCGGCAACGCCACCCTTGCCCTGCTGAGCAACCCCGACCAACTGGCCGCACTCCGCGCCGATCCCGGCCTGCTGCCCGGCGCGGTCGAGGAACTGGCCCGCTACGACGGCCCGGTACCCCTGGCCATCCGCCGCTTCCCCACCGAGGACGTCACCATCGGCGGGGTCGCCATCCCGGCCGGCGAGACCGTCCTCCTGTCCCTGGCCGCCGCCCACCGAGACCCACGCCGCTTCCCCGACCCCGACCGCCTCGACCTCACCCGCGACGCGACCGCCCACCTGGCCCTCGGCCACGGCATCCACTACTGCCTGGGCGCCCCCCTCGCCCGCATGGAGACGGAGATCGCCCTGGCAGCACTCCTGGACCGCTTCCCCCAACTGGCCCTGGACGTACAGCCGCAGGAACTGCGTTGGAGGCCGTCGATGCGCTCACGAGGCCTACTCAGTCTCCCCGTGCACTTCTGACTCCACCGTTATTACTGCCATCGCGGAGGCGGGGCGGGGGCGGGGGTCGCAGACCCGCGCCCCGAAAGGGGCGCGGGGAACTGCGCGACCAGCCCCCACCGGCCCGCGG